>NZ_JBTYKD010000227.1:0-5673 GCF_054880495.1 Nostoc sp. | reverse complement strand
AAGAGCCAGGTCATTGAGGAGCCGGATGATGCGAAAGTGTCACGTCCGGTTTTGAAGACGAGCGGAACTCGTGAGAGTTTCGCTTAGTTTAATCACTTATCACCTAAGCATTTCAGCGATACTTATTTTCTTTAACCCGCAAAGGACGCGACTGGTCAAAACTGGTCGCCTGTTTCAAATTCCAGACATAATCGCCAGTAAGATTGATATGCTCCCATCCCAATGGTGACAAATGTTGCAAATATTCTTCAGGAATATCCATTCCCTGTTGTTTCAAATAATCCACGGCTTTTTCTAAGTACACCGTATTCCAAAGAACGATCGCAGCAATGACCAAATTCAACCCACTAGCCCGATAAAACTGGTCTTCATAAGAGCGATGCCTACGGTGCGCTGCGCCTACGCGCAATTCTCCCAGGCGATTAAAAAACACTGCTTTTTTCAAGGTATGTTTCGCCTCACCCAGTGTGATGCCCCGTTTTACAAATCACCCCAATCAAAATTAAGGAAGCGTCGAGCATTCAGCTTGGTATATTTCTCCGTGTGTTTGATATCACGGTGTCCGAGGAAGTCTTGGATTTCTCTAGTGTTATAACCCTGATTCACCAGATAGTAACCGCAAGCATGGCGCATCATGTGGCAATGTACCTTGATATCAAGTCCCGCCTGCGCCACCAGCCGCCCAAGCAGCTTTCGCACTACATCAGTAGACATCACCTCACCACGCTCGGAAACGAAAATATATTTGCTATCGGGCAACATCTCTCTGAGTTCCTTGAGCAAAGTTAACTCATCATCTCTCAAGGGATGCACCCCAGAATCGCTGCCCTTTTCCCTGGTGATGAAAATCTGACGTTCGGCCCACATCAGTGCATCCCACCGCAACCCGCACTTAGCCCCTACAGCTTCCCCTACCCTAAGACCGTGGCGAAACATGAGCAACATCAGTGTATAATCACGGTGAGCATAACGAGCTTTGCGCTCAAGTGCCGCATCGAGAAGACTTCGCACCTCGCTTGGTGTAAGGTATTCTCTAGACCTATAATGCTTGTTGGGTAGACGAACTGGGGGCGGTGGCCTCATTGATTCTTAGCGGTAGTGTCCGGTGTACGCGTTATATTATGGACAGTCTACTACGCCAAGATGTCCATTCTCTCGTTGATAGTCGCGCCACTGCACAGTTATTGCGAAGAGTTATCAATTAATAAATACATCCATCTTGGCTCAATGCCAAATAGCCAGGTATATTCCTATCCCCAATTCCAGACTGAAATTATTTTTCTCTATAGCCACCAGCGTAGTCAATTACGCAGATTGTTCTATATACTTTGTGAGTTCCATAAGCAACACCAGAGACTTTAAAAGCGCCATTAAAAATGTTTTTTCGATGACTGCGATTGCTTACACCATCATCAATAATTAATTGCATGACGATATCTTCAGCAGTGTTGAAACCATAAGTGATATTTTCGCCTGCGGTTGTTTGCCATTTACCATAGCGATTGATGCGAGTAAAGGGGTTGCTACCATCGCTACCATCATGACCTATGGTGCCTTTTAGTTCTTGGTCTTTAACATGGTCTTTTGCTCCTAAAGACATACCCTTAGATGCACTCAATGCTCCCACAGGAGGTGCTGATTTCAAAAATGCGATCGCCTCATCAACTGCTTTGACTCCTTCTTGAGTTTGCCAATAGGTATTATTAGAAACTTTGACTAGGTTCCCTTCAAAGCGCTTTCTATAGTTTTCCACAATCGGGAGGTATGCTTTAGGATTTATTCGTACCTTATTTGTTTCAACAATTACCTGTTGTTCCAATTGTGAAAGGTAACTTGCATTTGTTAATAAAGTCGAACTAGTTTCTGGAAATACTGCTGGGTTAGAGTTAGCCACAGACGGGTTAAATTGAAACAGTTGATCTGAGCAACCGAATATCAATGCAATTGAGAAAAATACCCAAAATTTCAGGCGATGCATCCATTACCTCACAATTTTTTTATGGATTAATTTAGTGAATTAGAAAAAATAAATCTGTAAACGCTTCTGTGGCTTGTTTCCACCTATCTTGCCCCTCATGACAGCTTCGCTAGATCCACCCCTCAATGGTAAAGGCTAAAAAATCAGTGGCTAAGATGCTTGCTAGGCAAGCTTTTCAGCCTTATCGTACAATTTTCCCGTTTTGGCACGGTGATGCCGGCCAGACGCCCACCCCAGAAGAAGTAGTTGAGTATTTTTTTATTTGTCAGTCCTTTAAAGGATGTTTGAAAAGTGTCACAGAACACATCAACTTTGACATTACCCTCCCAAGCCCCCGATGTATTGGGGGGCTTTAAGAGGCTATTTGCCCACCCTTTGCAAGGGGGGGTATTAGATACTTTTGGTAACAAAAATAGCTTTTCAAACATTCTCTTAATTCAAAACTTTAAACTCCTAATTCCTAATTCCTAACTCCTAACTCCCCAAACTTAGGACTCCACCACCCTTTTGGTGTACTGAAATAAGCCACATCTTTATGTTTAGTATCCTGACGCGATCGCGGGTCACAACATCGCAACATTTTCTTACTCTGCCCATCTTTTATATAACTGTACTCCTCTAGAGCTTTCTTACATACTGGGCAGGGATATGCCGTCGTTTTCACAGGAGGCTTTTGTTGATTCTCGGCTTGGACTGCTTTAGTTTGTGGTGGCTGCCAAGTTTTGTTAAAATCGCTCCAAAATAGCACGACATTTTCGCAGTCTTTTGTGCATTTGAGGAAATATTTCTTTTTGACTTTACTGCTGGGAATTTTGGCGAGAAAATTTTTGCATTCAGGGCATCGAGTCTTGGAAGTTTCATATTTCCGCTCAGTTATCACATTAGCTTTACCTGTCGGGGAACTCGCAACTACAGTTTTAGCTTTGGAGAGCGCTGGTATAAAGTAATTCTGATTCCAACTAGTTAAATAATGCTGCCAAGAGTTTTTTCCCTCAGAAATTGCATCAAGAGCATCCTCCATTTTCGCTGTGAATTCCGCCTCTAATAAATCCGGTAATGCTTTGAGCAAAAATGCATCAACTTCTAACCCTAACGCCGTCGGTTGCAGATGGTCTTTTTTCAACTCGACATAATTTCGTTTTTTTAAGGTAGCAACAGTAGGAGCATAGGTACTTGGGCGACCAATTCCTTTACGTTCCATCAGTTGCACTAATTTAGGTTCACTATAACGGGGTGGTGGCTGCGTCTGCTTCTGTTCATGTCCCGCATTCTCCAGTTTCAGCGCTTGTCCCTGTTGTAATGAAGGTAAAATACTATCCTTACTAAGATTGTTCCAGTACCGAGCATAACCGTAAAATTCAATCACTTGTCCTCTAGCTGACCACAGTAGGGAACCAGACTGAGTAATCACCAAAGTTTTACGCAATTGGGCAGCACGACATTGAGAGGCAATTGACCGTTTCCAGATCATCACGTAAAGATTAAACTCATCATCAGGAAGTTCAGAACGCAACTGAACTGAGGGACGAAATACATCAGTTGGACGAATCGCCTCATGCGCTTCTTGAGCCGACTTGCTACTACGATGCTTGGCGACTTGCTGCGGTACATTTTGCGGATCATTTTGCTCTAACCATTTACGGGCGCTGGCACAAAATTCTGGACTCAGCATCACTGAGTCTGTTCGCATATATGTAATCAGCCCTGCCTCATAGAGCTTTTGGGCAACAATCATGGTTTTGTCAGGAGCAAATCTCAGCTTTGAACCGGCTGCTTGCTGAAGGCTGGAAGTTGTAAATGGTGGAGGTGGCTGGCGGTTAACGACTTTTCCTTCAAAATGAATTACCTGATGAGGATGCCGCAGTGCTTCTTCAACTAAACGTGTAGCTTCTGCTTCGGAAAGAACACGCTTAGACTCCGGTGTTTCTGTGCTATTACCTACCTTAGCGTCATCGTTAGTTTCAGTTTCTTGGTCTGCTGCATCTGTTGCCGAATCGACCGTCCCTTTGTAAAAAGCCCGAAATCCTTCAGCATAATCTACCCAGACACTCCAGTAATCTTGGGGGACAAACGCCAGAATTTCGTTTTCTCGCTGACAAATCAGGTGCAACGTCGCGCTTTGGACTCTCCCAACACTCTTAGCGCCGTTATTCAATGCCCAAACTAAAGGGCTACCTTTATAACCCACCAACTTGTCTAGGCAATCTCGGCACAGCCCAGCACCGATCAAATTTTGGTCTAGCTTTCTGGGATTAGCGATCGCACTCTGCACCGCCGATGCTGTAATCTCAGTATAAATTACTCGTTTCGGTTCTCTTAGACCCAGCGTTTCTTTCAGGTGCCAAGCGATTGTCTCCCCTTCCCGGTCTGGGTCAGTTGCTAAGACAACTTCATCAACCTGCCTCACCGCAGACTTGAGTTTCTGGATTGTTTCTTTGGCTCGTTGGTCACGCGGGACATAATTGCACCGGACATTACTGCCGTCCATGACAAATCCCAAGGAATCGTCCCCTTCATTGCTAAGTTCGCGGATGTGACCACAACTGGCTAGAACTTTCCAATCTGCACCCAGAATTTGACTGAGTTTTTTGACTTTTCCCGGAGATTCTACCACAAGCAGGCGTTTGATCATAGCAACTGCGTTCTCGATTTTGAGCAAATAAACTGGCAATTGCAATCAGCGATGGCTGCGCCAACGCCAAGGGCGAACGCCTATTCTCGTGATCTGGATTTTCTAGAATACTGTAGCAAAAAGCTTGGGAAATCGCTCAACTCAGTTTTGAGGTAAATCATCCCAACGCGATCGCTGAGAACCGGAAGGGCAGATGCCATGATTATGCTGTAACCTTTACTTGATGAGTCTCCACAGTGAGCGGTAAACCAAGTTCTGCACGAACTTGAAGACAAGCTGCGATCGCGTCCTTGATATTTTCGAGGGCTTCTTCTCTTGTCTGACCTTGACTAACACAACCAGCAATACTGGGGCACTCGACAATCCAAACCCCATCTTCATCACGATCAAGTATTACATTGAACTTCATACACTGTTGTTGACAAAAGAGTTGTAGTTATTTAGTTATTTATTATTGTAACCTGCGACCATTTAATCCAAAAAAGCAGCCGAGCGATGGCGCAGCCATCGCTGTTGCAACTGGCGCAACTACTATGATTTTAGCCTCAACAACCTACTTACAATTAACTATCACGCCAAACAAGGTTGCTACAAAAATATTATTTGATAAATCTTTTTAGGCTCCAAGTTCTGCTTTCTGTTGAAACTCATCCTTATCAGCAAGCTACGTCGCGATCGCACTTGCTGTTTCTTTACCAGATTGACTTACAGCAGTAATTTAGCGAGAATTGATGTTGTCTGCGCCAAGCTATCCTCATGGAGACGGTTTGCGATGTCTACGACGGGCTACGCCTACGCACTATAAAGCAACTCATAAGTTAATTACAACGATTGCTGCAATGATTTAAACGTTTCTTATACATGAAGAAGCAATTGTTGCAAAGCATGAAGTATTTGCAGCAACTGCTTATATATTTCTTGGAAATACTTAAACGTTTCTTATACATGAAGAAGTAATTGTTGGAAAGGTATCCGCTCGGTAAAACGGGGTAGAAAGAAAAAATCAGAATGCAAATTAGTAGACATGGCGTTATAAAATATGACACATGACGCAAAAATCATC
>NZ_JBTYKD010000226.1:0-16442 GCF_054880495.1 Nostoc sp. | reverse complement strand
TCGATTCATCGGTTAAAACTGCTGAAATGCTTGTCATATAAACATTTTAGCAGTTTAAAGCTCCGCTTTTTTCTGAGTTTGTGAGAAATCCGGGTTTACCATCCATACCAACAGTTTCTCCAGGCAGTGGTTTGATGTCAAAGAAATTCGCAAGGCATACGGAATACTCGTCGTAATTTATGTGTAATAAATTACGACGAACTGTACTGTAAGAAGGAAGCCTATTTTTTGTGGGTTTCAAGAGGTCTATCAACTCCTCACGGTAGCTTGAAATCCAATCTCCAATCGCTAAAAATCCTTTATTGCCTGCGGCGATCGCCAATGTGAACAGCGCTAGGCATAATGGTAGAGTATGTCGCTGTCCGGCGCGGCGACGGGGGTCTTCTAGACCTGCAAAAGCTTTGATAATTTCGATTTCAGACACGGTAGTAGATGCTTGAAGTAGATATGGCGCTGAATTATACCATATCGCGTCTACATTTAGAATGAAATAGCCCTGATGCCCACCCCACAAGATTGAATAATTTATTTCTTAGAAATCCCTTAGGAGTTTGGAGTAGAAAATTTTGATTTTTTCAATACAGGTAAAATCAAAACTGCTAACTTCTGTATGTCCTCTGAACCTCAGTACTTGCTAAAAAATCGCCGACTAAATAAAGGGAACCACACAAAACGATTAAATCGTCTGTGGTGGCGGTTGAGGTTGCGGCTTCTAATGCTGTAAATAAATCTGGATGTATTTGCCGATCGCTTAATTCGGGACAGAGGTTGTAAGCTAGGT
Organism: Nostoc sp.; assembly: GCF_054880495.1. Taxonomy (NCBI): domain Bacteria; kingdom Bacillati; phylum Cyanobacteriota; class Cyanophyceae; order Nostocales; family Nostocaceae; genus Nostoc; species Nostoc sp. The sequence continues at coordinate 15,661 of NZ_JBTYKD010000226.1, read as the reverse complement.
TTGATAATTCCTGTAAATCGGCGGAAGTTCTACCGGGCCAAGGTTCTACTGGTATTGGCACCAAATAAAGGCGATCGCCTGGCCGCAGTAAGGCAGTAAAAATATCAGCATGATCCTTATCGGCAAACATTCCCATAACCCAATTGACGGGTTTGTGGTTAACTGCGTCTAAGCTATCGACATAATCGCGCAGAACTTGAGCGGCGGCGGTATTATGTGCGCCATCAAGTAATAATTGATGGTTTTTCCAAGTAGTCCATTGCATCCGCCCCGGCCATTGGGTTTTTGCCATGCCGTTAATTATGGCTTCTTCAGAAATCTGCCAACCTGATTGTTGGAGAATTTCTAAAGCAGCTAAAGCCAAAGCTGAATTAGTTAATTGAATCTGTCCCGCTAACGCCAAGGAATATTTAATTAAATTAGAATTTTGAATTGTTTGATATTCTGCCCATCCTGGATTTGTTTGACGGGCGGGTTGAGGTGTAAAAATCGGGCATTCTAATTCTAAAGCACGCGATCGCACAACTTTCTCTGCATCCGGTGGCAATGTTCCAACCACAACGGCACATCCAGGTTTGAGAATACCTGCTTTTTCTCTAGCAATGTCAGCGATATTAGGGCCAAGTTGCTGCCAATGTTCTCGGCTGATGGAAGTAATGATCGTAACTAGCGGTTCCAAGCAGACATTGGTAGCATCCAAGCGCCCTCCTAGTCCGACTTCTACCACAGCCACATCTACTTGCTGCTGGGCAAAATATAACCAAGCGGCTGCGGTAATTACTTCAAACTGAGTTACAGAATCGTCACCAGCCTGAATTGCCGCTTGGACTTTTTCTAATAATTGACTCAATTCCTCAGAGGAAATTGGCTGTTCATTCAGACAAATACGTTCGTTCCAATCAACTAAATGGGGGGAAGTGTAGCGTCCTGTATGATAACCCGCTTCAGTAAGTACTGAGGAAAGATAGGCGCAAACTGAACCTTTGCCATTAGTGCCAGCAACGTGAATTAGCGGGATTTGGTGATGGGGATTGCCGAGATTTGCCAATAGATTCACAATGCGATCGAGTCCCAAATGGACACCAAAGCGTTGCAGGGGTTGTATTACAGAATCGATATCCAAGGAAAGGAGTGGGGAGTGGGGAGTGGGGGGACAAGGGAGACTACTTAAACTCAATGCCACATTTATCGTTATGAATAAAACCGACTGCCTCTGTGAAGAGAAACAGCCGGTTAAAGAGTAATGATATTCAGCCGAATTTACGCTTCCTTATCCCAAAAACCTTGAATTTGTCTTAAAGCCGCAGCACCAATATTAAATACTGCCCAGCTAGCAGCAATGGCTACTGGTGCTAAAACGATCGCTATACGAAAATCGATAGAATCCATATCTAGAACCCCTTTTTTAAGTACAAATTAAAGTTTTGCCAACTGCTCTCATTTTTATTGTTAGCTGAAGTGGGCAACTTTTCCCACCCAATATGTAAAGAATATTTACATTATAACTACATCTCCCCCAGTCTTTTCTTTTCTAGGAGACGCTGCGCGAACAATTTTGAATTTTGAATTTTGAATTTTGAATTGATTTCTCCCCACTCCCTAAGACTTGCTAAAACCGATATCAGTACCCTTACCAGCATGAACTAAAGCTAACTTTTGGTAACGTTTAGCGTGTTCAATGAGTTCTGCGGCTTCAATGTCTGTTACTTCTCGTGACACTTTTCCAGGAATACCGACAACTAGGGATAAAGGCGGTATATTTTTAGTTACCACTGCGCCAGCACCAATAATGCTACCAGCGCCTACTCGTACCCCGTCTAAAATCACTGCGCCAATGCCAATTAAACTTCCACGCTCAATGTAAGCGGAATGTACCACAGCGCGATGCCCTACGGTAACATGATCTTCTAAAATTGTCGGAAAACCAGGATCACCATGTAGAATTGCACCATCCTGAATATTTGTACATTCGCCAATTTCAATCCGTTCAACATCTCCTCTAACTACTGCTCCATACCAAATGCTCACACCTGCTGCTATATTTACCGAACCGATAACAACAGCATTGGCTGCGATGAAGGCCGCTTGAGAAAAATCAGGAGATGTCCAGTAAGAAGCGGTAGACACGATAGAATATGAATATGGTACCCAGGAACACTGGAGAAACTCCAACCTTTGAGGCTGGTTGCACAACCAGGATATCACAGCGTCAAGCCTCTACGCTGAGGAAAAGACTAGTGAACAATGTTCCTGCCGGAACCCCCTGTCTGTGCAGCAGTGAGCAAGTAACCCAAAGTTGTAGAGCCGAAGTGTATAATCAAACCCACTCGCGCTGGTGAAGACAAAATTATGTTTGTACGCACTTCATGATGAATCCAGGCTTGCAGTACCCAATGTTTGGGCCGGAAATACAGTGTCCCCATTGTCGCCAGACTATTCCGGCGCTGACATTAACAGATACCTATTTGTGTACACGTCATGGCGCGTTTGAAGCTAATCCTAAAAATGGAGAGTTAATCCATTTGCAATCGGGTCGTAATTGGCGGAGGTGGAATAATGAATGGTATAGACAGCATACTCATCCCGATGGTATTCGCTTTGAAATTCACGAAGCATTAGACAAGCTTTATACCCAAGGCTATCGAGCAACAAAGGTGATTATTGCTCAACGCTATCAGGACTTGATGAGTGGCTACTTAGAACGCAGTACACCTTGGCGTTCTGGAATGCCAGAAGCTACTGCGGCACGTTTGTATGGCTTACCCGTGGAGTTTAGCCCCGATACCTCAGAAGATCCCTGTTGGGAAGTGATTAATTTTGACTTGGAAAAAGAGCCTGGCGTGCCTGTGCGCTACCCTTATTTCAGGTTGTTTGAGTAATGGTCATTAGTCATTAGTCAAATGACCAATGACTAATGACTAATGACTAATGACTAATTTATGCACCACGCTTCTATTCGGACTGCGAATATTCATCGAGCGATCGCTTTCTACGAACATTTAGGGTTTACAATTTCGGAACGCTTTACTACCGGCTACACTCTAGCTTGCTGGATGGAAGGATTGGGCGGCAGAATTGAACTGATCCAAATCCCCGAACCAAAACCAGCCCCAGATGCTTTTGCTGACGAACATTATGTGGGATACTATCATCTCTCGTTCGATTTAACTGAGATTACACCAGATTTACCTAGCTGGTTGACAAGTTTACAAGAACGTGTATCACTAGCTGCTGAGAGTCAACCCGAAGAATTACAACCGTTGAAGGTACTTTTAGAACCGACACAACAGCAAATAGGCGATCGCATTTACGAAGTAGCTTTCATCGCCGATACCGATGGCTTACCTCTGGAATTAATTCGGGTTTTAGCAAAACTCCCATAATTTAGCTTTTTTATTACATTTGTTGTTAATATATTGTTTTTCTGTATTGTTTCGGAGGTAATTTAATTTACAGATATATCTGCTAAATACATATTATGGATTTTCCAGATTTTACTTTTAAGCTTATGGCTAGGAGCAGTTTTTTGTTGAGCGATTAACCTGCTCATAGCCAACATCCAGCTATATTTAACAAAGAAAAATACTACTCAACCTTGCTAGCAAAAACAATAATGCCCTCAACACTGACAGAAAATGTCCGCAAAACAGTGCTGGAGAATGGTCTAACTGTCCTGACAAAGGAAGTGCATACTGCGCCAGTAGTGACGGTGCAGGTGTGGTATAAGGTTGGCTCACGCAACGAAGAACCAGGCGTGAATGGCATTGCCCACCAGTTGGAACACATGATGTTTAAAGGAACAAAAAATCGTCCGATTCAATTTGGACGTTTGTTTAGTGCTTTAGGTAGTGATTCTAATGCTTTCACCAGTTATGACCAAACTGCATATTACGGTACTGTAGAACGAAACAAGCTAAAAGCCCTCTTAGTGCTGGAAGCGGACAGAATGCAAAATTCCCAGATTGAGCCGGAACAATTGGCGAGTGAGAAGCGGGTAGTAATTTCGGAGTTGCAGGGTTACGAAAATAGTCCAGAATATCGCCTTAACCGCGCCGTCATGCAGGCGGTGTTTCCCAATCACGCTTATGGGTTGCCTGTAGGTGGCACCAAAGCGGATGTCGAGAAATTTCAAGTTGAACAGGTACAGAAATATTACCGCAATTTTTACAGTCCTGATAATGCCGTCTTAGTGATTGTTGGAGATTTTCAAACTGCAAATACCCTTGAAACAGTTAAAGAAGTATTTGGCGAATTAGCGAAGAGAGTTAGGAGTGAGGAGCGATGCCCTGAGTCCTTCGGCACCTCTTACCCTGAGCTTGTCGAAGGACTCAGGGTAACACCTGCCGAAGGGTTAGGAGTTAGGAGTAAAAATACTTTTACCTCATCTGACTCAGCACTCAATACTCCCATAGTGTTGCGAGAACCGGGAGCAGGGCGGCTGTTACAAGTTGTGTATCCGCTACCGGATGCAAATCAACCGGATGTGCCGGCGCTGGATGTGATGGATTACATCTTTACAGAGGGACGGAATTCTAGACTTTATCAGGCATTAGTGGAGTCAGGTTTAGCTAATGAAGTCACAGCATCTGTTACCAGTTTGCGAGAATCTGGCTGGTATGAGGTGTTGGTAACGGCTGGTTCTAAACAAGATTTGAAAAAAATTGACTCAATGTTGAGTAGCGCGATCGCCAATGTAGCAGAAAAAGGCGTGACATCTGAGGAAGTAGAACAAGCCAAAACCCAATTAATAGCAGATGTAATTTTGAGTAACCGTGATATCACCTCTCAAGCAATGCGATTGGGACATGATCAAACAACTGCTGGTGATTATCACTACACAGACCGCTATTTAACAGCTGTCCGTCTGGTGAAGCCGACGGATGTTGTCGCTGTGATTAACAAATACCTGAGAAAAGAAGCCCGGACAGTAGGCTTTTTTGAACCAACCCAGAAGCAGATAACAGAAGTTGGTGACAAACCAGACTCAGCCCAAACTACAGAGAATTTCTCTCCTGCAGCACCTGTGCTTCTGTCTGAGGTGGTGAAGTATTTACCGCCATCAGCTACAGATGCGTTGCTTGCCGTCGTTGGCATTAGCGCAGGGTTAGCGAGTCCTCTGCCAAGGGGAGACGCCAAGGGCGAACGAGCGTTAGCCTCTGGTAGAGAAGACATCGCCCAAGTATTACCAGAGCAATTTAAATTGACCAACGGACTGCGGATATTACTATTAAGAGATAATAGTACTCCTACCGTTACCCTGAGCGGACATATTCAAGCGGGGACGGAATTTGATCCAGATAATCAAGCTGGGCTGGCTGCTTTTGTAGCAGCAAATTTGCTAAATGGCACTAATAGCAAGAATGTCTTAACTATTGCCAAAGTCTTGGCAGAACGAGGGGCTAGTCTAGACTTTCAAGCATATAGTGAAGGTGTGCATATTGAGGGTGATAGTTTAGCAGAGGATTTGCCGATACTCATTGAAGTATTGGCAGATGTTGTTAAAAATTGTACCTTTCCAGTCAAAGATTTGGAACTGCATCGCCAACAAACTTTAACTGATCTGCAACAGGAATTAGATGAGCCATCAGAAGTAGCCAAAAGAATATTTGTTCAGTCAATTTACCCGAAAAAACATCCCTTACACACCTTTCCTACAGAGGAGAGTTTACAGCAGATTCAGCGCCAGGATGTAATTGATTTCAAAGCTAAACATTATCGTCCAGATACGACAGTGCTAGCCCTGGTGGGAGATTTTGATCTGGACAAAGTGCGATCGCTGCTTAAAAATGAGTTTGGTAACTGGGAAGTTAGTGGGGAAGCACCGACATTAAAATATCCCCCGGTATCAATGCCGGAGAAAATAGTCAGTCTCAACCCAGTTTTACCCGGTAAAGCCCAAGCTGTTACTTATATGGGTTGCACAAGTATTAACCGTTATGATCATCGGTTTCACGCAGCCTTAGTATTAAACCAGATTTTGGGAGGCGATACCTTATCTAGTAGATTAGGTGCAGAAGTGCGCGATCGCCAAGGTTTGAGTTATGGAATTTATAGCTACTTCCAAGCTCTTAAGAATGCCGGGACATTTTTGATTGAGATGCAGACTAGTCCAGAAGATAGCACCAAAGCGATCGCTAGTACCCGCCAAATCTTACAGCAAATCCATCAGCAAGGCGTCACCGCACTGGAAGTAGAAACAGCTAAATGCACCCTCATCAGCAATTACAACGTTTCCTTGGCAAACCCAGAGGAATTAACAGATAGAATTCTGATCAATGAGGTATATGGATTAGATAAAGTAGAATTGCACTCTTTCACTGATAAAATCCAGAAAGTTACCCTTGCCCAAGTCAATCAAGCGGCTCGTGAGTTACTCCACCCAGATCAAATCCTGGCCGTCACTGCTGGTTCATCTGTATTAGCAGAAAAAAGTATTCGCTAAGGAACATGGATTAAATAAATACAAAACTTCATCCTGTCTCTAGCTTCCCTCTCCTTTATAAGGAGAGGGATTGAGGGTGAGGTAAACCGGGGACATAAATTGGATTGTTATTTAATTCTTATTCGCTAACTGGGGACAAATGACAAATGACAAATGACAAATATTAATCTAGCTCATCAGGATTCACGCCTAACTGACGCAAACGTTCTGTTAATTGTTCTGCCTTTTGTCTTGCTTGAGTCGCTTCTTGTTTGGCCGTAGCCGCTTCTTGTTTGGCCGTAGCTGCTTCTTGTTTAGCCGTAGCCGCTTCTTCTGTGGGTACTGGAATTAATTCTCCTGCTAAGGTAAACCACCTTAACCACAACTTAGAAATATCTTGAAATGACCCCTGCCATAATCCTAAACTTAAGCCCAACTCTGGCATTGGTAAACGTCCCTGAGTCAAATTCATCGGTTCATAGTGACCGCCTGCTAGCTGAAAAGCTTGGAGTTCATCAGTGTAGCGGCTAAAAACAATATAGTAGGGAACCCGCAGAATTCGTTCATAAACTTCCCATTTGCTGGGAGGTTTATGGGCTGCGTTTTTTTTCATACCTAAATCTTCCGCTTCTGTACCTGGAGATAATAATTCCACTACCACAAAGGGATTTGCTGGTTCTTGCCAAGTTACATAACTTAAACGCAAGTCCTCCCCTTTGTAGAGTTTTGAGACTCCTACCACACCAAACCAATCTGGGCGCTTATACCATAAAGGATGCTGGAGATCATAGTAGAGATTAAGGTCAGCAGCGCTGTAAACTAATTCTGGATTCCAGATAGTGGGTTGAAAAGTTAAGTATAAAAGTAAAGGCTGTAAAAAGTGAAAATCGTCTGGCAAACCTGGTTCCTCTGGGTTCTCACTTGGTAAATCATACATCGTTGGTAGGGTTTCCCAAGGAGGAAGGGGAGGGTCAGATTGAGGGATAAAGGGAGGAGAGGAAGTCATAAGGAATTTGGGAGGAAATTGATTAATTATATTGGTAAATGCTATCAGTTGCGGTTAACTAATCTTAGTCAGGGACTTCCAACAAATAAATTACCCAATCTTGTGGGGTGGGCATCTTGCCCGCCTTAGCTTAGGGGCGCTCGTGTCGCCCACCCCACAAGAAGTAGTTGAGTACTTTTTTATTTGGAAGTCCCTCAACTGAAAAACTATTTTACCGCCAAACATTTTGCCAATGGCATCTGGACGCCAAAAGTCGAAGCAGAGTAAGTACAAATTAAAGCAGTCATTCATGAACTGGAACTCAAATCCAATACATCAGGAGTATGCGAATGTGTTATTCTATATACGTTAGCGGCTAAACTGCAAGAATCCCTATAGGGATTAAAATAACTTAAATTATAGATATTATTTCTCAAGTAATCTAGAGAAAGCATTCATACTTCAGCAGCACAACCACCAGTAATTATTAATTTATGAACATTTTCAGTAACTTACTTTCTCAAACAAGTCAGCCTGCAACTGCGAAAAAACAACGCCGAGGAATTGAAATTAAATCGCTGCGTGAAATTGAAATCATGCGGCAATCAGCGACAATTGTAGCAACTGTTCTAAAAGAAATTTCCGAGCTAGTAAAGCCAGGAATGACAACGGCTGATTTGGATGTTTATGCAGAAAAACGCATCCGCGAAATGGGTGCAACACCGAGTTTTAAAGGATATCACGGTTTTCCCGGTTCTATCTGTTCCAGTATTAATAATGAAGCAGTACATGGCATTCCTAGTCCCAAGAAAGTCATTCGCCTGGGGGATGTATTAAAAGTAGATACGGGCGCTTATTACCAAGGTTTTCATGGTGATTCTTGCATTTCAATTGCTGTCGGTGAAATAACCCAAGAAGCTGCTAAATTAATTCGCATAGCAGAAGAAGCTTTATATAAGGGCATTGAACAAGTTAAGGCGGGTGCATACCTGCTTGACTTAGCTGGAGCAATTGAAGATCATGTAAAAGTTAACGGTTTTAGTATAGTCGAAGAATTCACTGGACACGGTGTTGGTCGTAACCTGCATGAAGAACCTTCAGTATTCAACTACCGTACCCGCGAGATGCCAAATGTTAAACTCCGTGCGGGGATGACGCTGGCAATTGAGCCAATTTTAAATGCGGGTTCTAGACACACGCGAACATTATCTGACCGTTGGACTGCTGTCACTGTGGATAATTCTTTGTCGGCTCAGTTTGAGCATACAGTGTTGGTAACGGAAACTGGTTATGAGATTTTGACTGACCGTTCTAAGGTGTAATGATTAGTCCTTGTTTTCTAAGCACTGAAGTGCTTAGAAAACAAGGACTAAAAAGCAGAAACAAAACGCGATCGCAGAACGGATATTGGTTGTGTAAATAGAATCAGCCCAAGCCCGTGAAGAACTTAAACCAATAGTAGATAAAATGCTTATTGCTATTGATGCACTTGCAAAAAACCTACCAGTCCCTTTGGAAATGTGCTGTACTAAAAAATTATTAACCATATTACTCTGTTTGTAGATAGATGCCAAATTTAAGTATTCATTCGTAATTGTTCCAGTGAGGGTTACCATCTGTCAATCAAACTTCTCAATATTGTAAAAAAACTCTACCTAGATAGAGGCTTTTTTAATACTCCTGTAATTCGCTGGTTGCAAGCATTAGATATTCCATTTGTCATGCCTGCTATCAAGACGGGAAAGCAAGGAGGAATTAAGCAATTTCTCAAGGGTAAAAAAAGTACAGCGCAAATATCAAGTAGTTGAAAGCATTTATATTCCAACAGGTTAGTACTAACAATTTCTCGACCAACTAATCATAAGTAATCATAATCTATACTATAGGAATCATATTTGATTTCTGAAAAAATCTCGGTAGTCTTGTAGTAGCCCCTCTTGGCTAGAATGTTGGAAAAAAATTGTAGGTTGGGGAGCCACTGCGTTGCGCGGGTTTCCCGCGTTGTAGCAAGTGGCGTTGGAGGCTTTGCCAAAGCCAACATCCTGATAATCAGTTGGGTTGCGCTCTGCTCCACCCAACCTACGTCTAATGCATTATTTTAGCCTAGACATTCCACTGACCGTTCTAAGGTGTAATTGTTAGTTGTTTTTAACGCAAAGGTTCGCGGAGCGAAGCGCAAAGGAACGCGGAGAATATTAAACTTGTGTTGAAAATCAGGACTTAGGCGGAAAGTTTAGTTTTAGATTATCTTCCTGATAGCCGCATAGTTAGTTTTATAAAGAGGAAGCGTTTCTTTAGCTTCTATAGAGACAAATGTAGTCTCTGGAATCGCTTCTAATAAATTAATTGCTTGCTCCCATTTATCTTTTGCTTGCTGGCGAATTCGTCGTGAATGAGGTGAGTTTTGTCTAACTAAATTAGCTTCTATGGCTAGTTTTTGGGCTGATTCTAAATTTGCTAAGGCTTCCTTTTCAATTAAGACTCTTTGACTGATAAATTTATAGTTAATCTGATAGTAAGCTAATTTATTCTTTGCTCGATCAGAAACTGATGTTTGATTAGGAATACTATCTAACAAGATTATTGCCTGATGCCATTTGTTTTGTGCTTGTTGCCAGACTTGTAGAGGATGCGGCGGATTTTGAACCAGAGAAGCAGCCTCCATACCAAGTTTTTGAGCAGATTTAAAGTTAGCGATGGCTCCGCCGTCGTCTGCGACGCTCGCACTTCCTTCTTGAGTTAAACTTAGACTTATCTCCTGGAATTGTGGACTTTGCTCTTTAATTTTCCAAGCACCAAAACCTAAGATTAATAAACTTGAGGCTATTATCAAAGCTGAATGGACTATTTTTTGTGTCGAAAACTTTGGTACTATTTCTACTTTCTGGCTAATAATTGCTTCTTTATTAATTTCTTGTTCAAGCTTTTTTAGGGCTTCTTCTGCTTGCTGCCTTAAAGTGTCACCCTGAATAATTAAAGCAGCAATTTGTTCTTGGAAAAAATCACAATCATTAAGAATATCTGTCAATTCTTGAAATTTACCATCACTCGATATAATTAATTCGTGGTCATCATCTAACCACTCTAAAGCAAAGCCAGATTTACCATAAAAAGCAGACACCCCTAATAAGATATTTAATAAGCTATGACTATTTTTAATAGTATTAAAAATATAACTTAATTTTTGCTGTAATTGTAATAGCTCATTTTGAGAATTGCTGATTGTTTGAATTTGACGTTCTAAAATATTAGAGTTGCTAAAGGCTAAGTTAATATTTAAGCTTTCAGCAATTACCTGAAAATTGGCGGTTATACTGAGATGATTAATATCAGAATTTAGTTGATTAACCAACTTAACATCACTCAGAATATCAGCGGCGATTGCCTGCAAAAAATAACCCCATTCAATCCAAGAATTAATTTTTGATTGTAAATCAGTTAATGAAATTTTAGTTTGTAAGTTGCCAAATTTTTCTGCGATCGCGGGATCTACTAATGCCACACTAGGTATAAACAAATTAGCTCCTGTACTGATTCGAGGCAGTGTGGCGATCGCCGAATTTTTGATGCGATCAAATTTCAATTCCTGAGGAATTAATTTTTTAAGATTCCGTAGTTGTTCCTGAGCATTATTGATCAGGATAATTTGCTCCATGATTTGATTAGAATCGCCAATAGTCAGTTTTAGACTCGGAATCAGTGCTGGCAATTCACTCACAAGTACTTCTAGGTTAGCCATAGATACCCCTTAAGCATTTGTCGAAAGTTGTTAGTTGTTTATGCGAAACAATTAAAATGGCTTGAGTAAGACTGTAACCACGCCTGTTGCATCTCAGCATCCTAGTTGATTGACAAATCTCAGGAGCCATAAAATGTATAGTTCCCAGAAATCCTGCTAAAGTAACAATTTAAGTTTTAAAATCCCAGAGAAAGACAAAATTACCCATTCACTAATGTATGAATGAAGTTGATTTAGCATTTACCCCAGCCCTAGAGTTGGCGCAATTAATCCGTCGCCGGGAAGTATCACCGCTAGAGTTGGTGGAAATATATTTAGAACGGATTGGGCAGTTGAATCCTAAATTAGGAAGTTATTTTACGGTGACGGCAGAACTAGCGATCGCAGATGCTAAAGCCAAAACAGAATTACTGACAACTGCCTCAGAACTACCGCCATTTTTTGGGGTGCCGATTTCCATTAAAGACCTCAACGCTGTCGCGGGTGTTACCTGTACCTATGGGAATCCGGCATTGCTGAACAATGTCCCTAACTATGATGATGGGGTTGTTACCCGAATTAAGCAAGCTGGGTTTACTATTCTTGGTAAAACAGCGACTTCCGAATTAGGTTCATTACCTTACAGCGAACCTACGGGTTTTCCCCCAGCCAGAAATCCGTGGAATTTAGAATACACCCCTGGCGGTTCTAGTGGTGGCGCGGCGGCGGCGGTAGCAGCAGGATTGTGTGCGATCGCTCAAGGTTCTGATGGCGGTGGTTCAATTCGGGGGCCTGCGGCTTGTTGTGGTTTGGTGGGACTCAAACCATCCAGGGGCAGGGTGAGTAAAGCACCCGTAGGCGAACGCCTGGCTGGAATTGCCGCCAACGGACCGATCGCCCGCACTGTCGCTGATGCTGCGGCTTTTTTAGATGCCATCTCTGGCTATATCACAGGCGATCCTTACTGGTTGCCAGATCCCGAACCATCATTTCTCGCCGCTACTCAGACAAAACTCGGTGCTTTGCGAATTGCTTTTGACACTAACATTTCTCCTTTGGGAGAAGCTGACGCCAACTGTCAGCAAGGTGTCCGCCAAACAGTCCAGTTATTAGAACAACTCGGCCACCAAGTTGAACAGAAATCTCCAGATTTTAGCGGTTTAATTGAACCATTTCAAATCGTCTGGCAAGCTGGGGTGGCGGCATCGGGACTTCCTGTTGAAGCTTTGCAACCAGTGAATCGGTGGCTATTTGCCCGCACAGGTTCTGTTGCCGAGTACCTGAAAGCAGTTTCTCAAATGCAGATAGTGGCACGGCAGATTGTGGCGTTTTTCGATGCCGTGGATGTGCTGGTATTGCCAGTTTATCTACATTCACCGATCATGGTTGGGGAATGGGCTTCGTTGAGTCCAGAAGAGACATTCCAAAATATTATTCAATGGGTTGCCCCTTGTCCGCCTGCTAATGCAACTGGACAACCTGCGATCGCAATTCCTGTAGGTTTTGATAGTAAAGGTTTACCTATGAGTGTGCAGCTAATTGGTAAACCTGCGGCTGAAGCCACACTCATCAGCCTAGCAGCACAATTAGAAGCGGCTAACCCTTGGATTGATCATCGTCCAGCCTTGGCAATATCGAGCTAATCATGCAGGCATCCCTAGAACAACTTTCACAAATTATTGTGTTTGCAAGTTTAGAAACAGCAGGCAGATTAACATCCTCCCACCCCTTGCAAGGGTGGGATTCTCAGATAATTAAATATAATGATGTTCTTATTATTTTTATTCAATTTTTTTTTGTTTAACATAGTTACGAAAGTCATTTATTGTGACTTGATCGAGCCATTGATGATATTCTTTGGTATAGTCACCATAGCCCACTTCTAACTGCTGTAAAAATCTCAGGGTTCCTGCTACCCCTAAAGCATCAATTAGGGCTTTATATCCTTGCTGTCTAATTTCCGTCGGTTTCATTGTTTTCTTCCTCTGTTTGTAAAATATTCATTAACCAAATCGTCGGATTTTCGACTTCTATTTTTAAAATATTTTGAAATTGCTTTGCTTTCCTGAACAGGCGATCGTCAGTCGTCAAAAATATATCTGCTTCTCACGCTTCTGCAAAAGCTAAATGTAACGCATCGTGAAACTTGAAGCTCAACTTCATTAATTCTTCTGCTCTCAAGTCAATATTTTAACTGACGCAACTATTGGTACATCAATGAATAACTGATGGGTAGGGATTGTTCGTAGTTTGCGCTTTAGCGAAGACAGTACAGACTACGAACTTATGAAATTAAGTTGCCCGATCAATTTTTTGTACTTCTTGATCAGATAGTTTCACATTAATAGCTTCTACTGAGTCTTCAATGCTGGAAACCTTGCTAGCACCAGGAATTGGCAAAATAGCGGGAGACTTGGAACGCAACCACGCCAAAACGATATTATACAGTGACACGCCTTTTTCTTTAGCTAACTGAGCGATCGCAGAAATATCTTGCAAGTTCTGATGGCGACGACTACCACCAAAGGGACTCCAAGGCAAAAAGGTCAATCCTTCCTGTTCGCAATACTTCAACACGCCGTCATTTTCTGGCTGTCGTTGCCAAGGGCTGTATTGATTCTGCACTGAGATAATATCCACTACATCCCGCGCCTGCTTAATTTGTTCAACGGAAAAGTTAGAAACTCCCACAAAGCGAATCAAACCAGCCTCCACTGCTTCTTTAACTGCTGCAAGAGATTCTTCAATGGTGTAATTAGTATCGGGAGAATGGTATTGCCAAACATCGATGGGTTTAGCACCACCTAACGCCTCAAAGCTGACTCGAATTGTTTGGCGTAAATGTTCTGGGTTGCCGTTGCTTGTCCAACTGCCATTGGGACGCATCAACCCGCCCTTAGTTGCCACAATCACTTGGCTAACATCGCCTTTGTAACTACTAAGTGCCTTGTGAATTAGCCGCTCGTTGTGATGCTTATCTGACTCATCTTTGCAGTAAGAATCGGCAGTGTCAATAAATGTAATACCCAACTCCAAGGCGCGATGAATAACTTGGATTGATTGCGATTCGGGAGGGCGATTAGAAATTGACATGGGCATACCACCCAAACCGATCGCACTCACAAATATATCAGTTTTTCCTAGCTGTTTGGTTTCCATACTTCTAGCTATAGCTTTCTGCCCCAATTATCTATCAGTTAGCCAAAAATTTTTTAGCGATTCATCATAAATCTTCCCTAGTACTTAGACTTGGTGATCAGTAAATGGTCTGCAAGGGGAACACTCTACTCAGAGGTTAAAGATTCTATACACAAGTACCGATGAAAATTGTAGAGGAAACCCGTACTAGATTGCAGTTAAAGCATCGACCACTGAGATATTGGTTTAGCGGGTGGTGCATTTTTACTATCTGTTTAAGTTTTTTGATTTACTGCTTAGTTTTTGATTCTGCTTCAGTTAGTCTCAATTGTACTCGACCTTCACCAAACCAACTTAACTGTGAGTTGAAGCGGTTTAATTTACTGGGAAGTATGGAGAAACTTAAAATCTTTGATCTCCAGGAAGCATACGTCTTAACAAAGATTGGTAGCAAAGGGAGCAAAACCTATCAAGTTATGATTGTAACTCCATTTGGAGACTTTGCTCTTTTATCCCATGTTCCCTATGAAGAGAATCAGGAAATTGCCTTTAAAATCAACGATTTTATCAACTCTGGGCAAACTTCCTTATTAGTGCAGCAGAATCAGCGAAATTATCTATTTTTCTTAAGTTTATTTATATTGATTATTATGGCGAGCGCTGCTTTTTTTGCCACATCACCTGTAACTACCTGCACCTTCTATAAAAGTATTGACAAGGTATTTATCGAACGTAAAAGTCTGCGTGGCAACCAGATTATCGAACATCCACTAGAAAATATTCTGCGTTTTGATATCCAAGAAAAGCAATATAAATACTCCAAACTTTATCGGGTTGTAATTGTGCTACAATCCTTCAAGGAAATTCCAATTAATCCACAATATACTGATGAAAAGAGCATCGGATATGCAATTTATAGGATTCACTCATTCCTAAAATTTTAATTGAAATTACCCCTAGGGTAGCTTGCTGACCCAAACTTTCTGGCATTAAGTCCGCGCAGATTATACAGCAATCCTGAATCATTCGGAAGAAACAAGATCCCTGACTTCTCAAATACAGCACATTTCATCTGAATGAGGTACACAAGGGCGGGCAGGATGCCCACCCCACAAGATTTATCATATTAAGATGTGTACTTAATTTACCTGCAAAGTGCTGTAAACTACAAATACTCACTTTGTCAGTTTGTCTAATTAAGCTATGTTTAGTAGATAAAGTAAATAGCCTAGATGATCGGTTGTTATTCCCCACTTGACATAAAGCATTGTGAGTGCAAAACGTCTACCAGAAACCATTGCCCGTGTCAGAATTACCCGCCAATCCTGGCAACATGGCTTCCTTGAAGGCGAAGTGAATGCGGGTGAGTTTGAGTGGCATTTCCAGTGGCATTTTCGCC
>NZ_JBTYKD010000225.1:0-37547 GCF_054880495.1 Nostoc sp. | reverse complement strand
CAGCTACAATCTCTCTGCCCGCGTTACCAACTACAGCATGGGAGTCCCCCAAGTTGCAATTGACGACAAACAATAAGCTCAACAGTTGGTAGCGGCCTGGCTGAACCCTTGTGACAATTCAGGTCATGGGGAATCAGCCCCTTCCTAACGCTCTCAGGGGGAACATTCCAAGTCTCTGACGCCACATACAAGGGGTAGTTCACTTATTGCTATCCTACTTATAAACTAAATAAATACCAACATTATCTGTCTCTTGATGATGGGGTAATTCAGCAAAAGCAAATAACATAGTCATGCTTGGGTTATGCTTTGGGGACAGGGTTGGAGTTAGTTGCTTTATTGATGGAAAGTCACAGAGCAATAGAAGCTATGATCAGGCTGTCGGGTTGACTTGGGAGCGTATTCTTTGGATAAATAAGCATTAGCACCTGCTGATATCCGCCAGCTAAAATCATCATCTAAAGTCTGGGTATGTCAAATTTCAGAAAGATGAGCGGTCTAGATTGTCCCTACTAATGCTGTTAAAGAAATTGCCAATCGCTGATCGGTGGGAAAACTATGGAAAATGACGCGGCAACGCTCTACTGTCCAAATGAAAATTGTCAGGCTGCTAACCCCCTGACTCACAAGTTTTGCCAGCGATGTTCCACGCCCCTACCCAAAAATTACCTCTGGGCTGTGGTAGATGGCCTGAGTGTGGGTAGCCCTGGAGAAATATTAGCCGATCGCTATTTAGTCCTAGACAAATTTGTTCTTTTAGATACGAAGCCTGGTTTATTAGCCCTAACGCCTGAGTTAGATAATCTCCAGATCCCCAAAGCTTACTTGAGACTCATTCCTTACCGCTTACACGTACCGCAGTTATATGGAGTGCTTTTTGTAGGTGAGGGAACTGACCATCGAGAAATATTACTCTTAGAAAAACCGCCACTATTAGTAGATGACACAATCCAACAAGTGCATTTGTGCAGCGAGTTAACCACCGCTTGGCGTGATGCAACATCAATGCGCCAACTCAATTGGTTATGGCAAATAGCTCATTTGTGGCAACCTCTGACGAGTGAAGGTGTCGCCTCTAGCTTACTTGACTCATACATATTACGGGTAGAAGGATCATTAGTCCGGTTGTTGGATTTGCGTTTCGATGTCGCAACATCACCAGAATTGCCCCAATTAGGTGAATTTTGGCAGCAGTTGGTCAGTGATGCCAAACCAGCTATAGCTGAATTTGTTGATCAGGTTAGCCTTTCCTTAATTCAGGGAAAGATGAATTCAACTGATCAATTAATCGGAGTTTTAGATCGGGGACTGGCACAATTAGGGCGATCGCAAACACCTACGATCCAAATTATCACCAAAACCGAGACTGGCCCAAGTCGCCAACGTAACGAAGATGCCTGTAACCCCCCCAGTGGTACTCTGGTGAGCAAACCACCCCAGCCAACAGCCTTAGCAATTGTCTGTGATGGCATCGGTGGACACGAGGGCGGCAATGTCGCCTCAAATTTAGCGATTGAAACGATTCAGCAGCAAGTACAGCAACTAACAAAAGTTCCCTACGACCACATAGACCCCTCACTGCTGCTTGATGACCTAGAAAAGGCAGTGGCAATTGCCAATGACAAAATTAGTCAGCGCAATGACGCTGAAAATCGCCAAGGGCGTCAACGCATGGGCACGACTTTAGTCATGGCTTTGCCTGTTGCACACGAAATGTACATTACCCATGTTGGTGATAGCCGTGCCTACTGGATTACACGCCACGGCTGTTATCAAGTTACCCTTGATGATGATGTCGCCTCCCGCGAAGTGCGGCTAGGTTATGCGATTTACCGCGAGGCTGTGCAACAGAGTGCTGCTGGCTCTCTAGTTCAGGCTTTGGGGATGAGTTCTAGCACTTCATTGCATCCCACTTCGGGACGGTTTATGCTCGATGAAGATGCTGTTTTTCTCCTCACATCCGATGGTTTGAGTGATTTTGATCGGGTGGAAGAGTGCTGGGAAACAGAAATTTTACCGATTCTGCTTGGGGAGACAAATATAGTAAATGTTGCCGATAGATTAGTGGAAATCGCTAATACTAAAAATGGACACGATAATGTCACCGTCGCTTTAGTCCACTATCAAGTTCAATACTGGGAACCAGAAATCACCATTAAAGCAGTGATTCCAGAGAGTTATTCACCGAAAACTGTTGATTTGCCCTCCAGAGCCACAGATACGACACTTTTAGGTAGCGCAAACCATAAAACTCAGGTGATTCCCGAAAAGGAGCCGATCAAAACTCGCCAATTGCCGCTACAGTGGATAGTTCCGTTAATATTTGTGATCGCAGCAGGTGCTTTAGGATTCTTTGTGAAGGAACTGCGATCGCCATCAGGGATACTTCCCATTGTTTCCAATCCCACACCAACTGAAAATCCTACCATTGAAGCGATACCCACAGCGCGATCGCTTGCTAACCTTTCTCCTGGTTGGGTAATTAAAACCAACAAGGAAATTCCCTTAGGAAACAACCAATTACTTCCCCGTGGGACTTTTTTAGAAGTTATTCAGAAAAAATCAAATCCCCAACCTGCTTCTGGGGATTTTTCGGTGTCTATGCGAGTCTGTGCCAATAAAAGCACACAAAGTTCAGCTAATACTAATAATCCAGCAGTAATTATCTCGGTTCCCCAAAATCCAAAACCTTTGCCAGCAACAGTATTGCTGAACTTGTCCCAGATGAAGAGTTTTGGTGTTTTACAATCAGACGTACCAAATCCATGCCATCCCTGAATTTGGCGATCGCGCGTCTTTTAAACACTGGCACTGACAACTTCGCCATTTGGGTGGTCAAGGCTCCATATCCCAGTGGCTACGTTTTACGTGACTGTGTATGGCCTGCTGAACTCACCCAAGTCTGGCAAGAATGGCAACAGATGTTTGCTGGTCATAGTCGCCTCGATATTTCCTCAAACTTAATATCTCAAAAAGCATTGCCCATAGATTGGATTTCACTCCCTTCAAGTGAAACCACCAGTCCCTACAGCAGTCGTCTGATGCAATACTTGGGAATGAATTTATGGCGCTGGGTATTCGACGGACAAATTCTCGGTAGTCTAGAACGTAGTCGCGGGATTGCGATGGGTCAGCATACACGTTTGCGCTTTCGACTAGAAATTCGTGACCCAAATCTCATCGCTTTCCCTTGGGAAATTATGCAGTGTGAGCCGGGTCAATCGGCTATGTCTCTCTCCCCAGATTTGCTATTTAGTCGCACCAGCAGTGAAGTTGACGCCTTACCGGATTTGCGAACTGACAAGGCTTTAACTATCCTGCTGGTTTTAGGTCATGATCAAAACCTGCAACTGGAACAAGAAGTTGCAATCTTACAGCAAATTCTTGCAGATACGTCCGTCGGTGGTAATTCCCAAAGATATGCACCTTGTATAGTGAATCAACTCCTACAACCAACTCCCCAGCAGTTGATTGATGAATTAGAAACCAAAGCATATAATGTTTTCTTTTACGCTGGACATGGTTTGCCAGACCCAGACGGGGGCTTACTATTTTTGCGACCAGATATGCCCCTGAATGGGATAGAATTGGCGCAAGTACTCACCCGTACAGGTGTGAAACTAGCGGTTTTTAACGCCTGTTGGGGCGCACAACCGGCTGCTAGGAATCATCAAGCCATACCTACCAGCAGTTTAGCAGAAGTATTGATTCGTCATGGTGTGCCTGCGGTTTTGGGAATGCGCGATGAAATTGCTGACCACGAAAGCCACAGTTTTATTCAAGCCTTTACTAAAGCTTTGCGATCGCACAAACCAATTGATGAAGCCGTAGCCCAAGCTAGGCAAGAGTTGTTAACATTGTATAAATTTAATCAACCTGCTTGGACTTTGCCTGTGCTCTACCTGCATCCAGATTTTAATGGCGAACTCATTAAGAATCTGGATGAAGGTATTACGGAAATACCAGACACAGCCATTCCTGATCTAGGTTCCCCGCTTCTAACTGCTTCTTTGCGATCGCTGACTCCAAAAGGTAAAACCTGGTTGTTGCGTTATGGAGTTACTCGCATCGGTCGCACAAACGACAATGATATTGTCATCCCTGAACCATCTGTATCCAAACGCCACGCCGAAATCTTCTGCCGTAATACTGTTACTGATGCTACATTCATCCGAACTTATTACTTGCAAGATTTTTCCACCTACGGCACAACCTGGTTTTTAGGACTTAATGGCTGGCAACAAATCCTCCGAGAAGAAGTCCCCTTGAAATCGGGGATGCAGTTAAAGTTTGGAAGTGCCAGAGGTGAAACCTGGGAGTTTATTATTGAGGACTCCTAGTAGAGCGATGGCAGAAATAGATTTTGATGTTGAGCATCAGCTTTTGAAATCTGTTTTTGCGGAAATCTCTTCTCAGGAATTGTAGCTATCAATACTACCAAATAATATTGAGGCATAAAAAATGTCTAAAAAAATTAACGGCTCAGAGACTTTCTCTTCTTTGGCATCTCAAATAGAATTAGAGTTTTTAGAAGCGTTACTAGAACCAGAGGATGCTAGCTATCCCTGGAATCCAGGTGATGATCAATCAGAAGCTTATTTTGAGGAACTAGAACAAGAGTTCGGAATGTCAGATTTCCTTGAGGAAGAACTGACGAGGCGATCGCCAGATTTTTACAGCCATCTAGACACACTTTGGTCTAGTATTGCTTCTACACCAGATGACAATCACAACCAACAACAGGCAGTAGTGCTTAATCTTCAAGAAGCATTACGTACTACTTTTTCTGCCTCTGTCCCCCAAGTATTGCTCAACTCTATCGCTAGCAAAGCTGCTGAGATATTTGCTGCTGGCCAATTAATCGGTGAGCAACTGGTTGAGTGCGTTCAGACAGTCCTACCAACTTGGGGAACAGAGGATCTTTTAGTTTTGGCTCGTCCTTTTGCTTACGCGATGCGAAGTAGCGAATCGCAAAAGGCGGCATCTGCGCTCAGTAATCTTCAAAATAGCGAGTGGACAGCTTTATCAGAAGTAGAGAAGGCAAAGCTGAGTTTAGCGATCGCTTCCTATGCTTTGACTCAACTCAACAAGTCTCAGTCGGAACCATAAATCGGGAACAGGTGACAGGTGAGAGGAAAAGTAGAGAAAGCTAACATTTTGATCCGGCGTTATGTTCGCATCAGCTCGCCTTTTGCACTTACTATGTTCAGAGGCATATCTTGCAAAGATATTGGTTTGCCTTACGCAGAGTCACAAAGAAAGAGTCAAAAATCAAGACTTTTGCCACAACTTTAATGATTTTTATTTTTTAGGTATAGTTAACCCAGAATGAACTCACGATACGCTGATATTCAAACTAGGCCATCTATCCCAAGAGATAAATACTGTCTTTTTCTTTTCTACCAGATGCTACACTTCGGCAAGGTGACACAGTGAGCCCTTCTCTACGAGACGCTGCGCGAACGGCAAGCTCAGGGTAAGACCTGTCGAACTGCTCAGTGACCACGCGTAGCTTGCTTAAGAGTAAGGGTACAATTTTGAATTCTTATTTTGGCCCAATAAATCGGGTAGCAAAATTTTGCGATCGCGTCGGTGATAGCGCCCGTGCCTTGAGAATTGCCGCCATCAAAAAGGCGTAAGACAATACCCCAAC
This sequence comes from Nostoc sp., assembly GCF_054880495.1. Lineage (NCBI taxonomy): Bacteria > Bacillati > Cyanobacteriota > Cyanophyceae > Nostocales > Nostocaceae > Nostoc > Nostoc sp. The sequence goes on along the minus strand of NZ_JBTYKD010000225.1, from coordinate 31,894 downwards.
AACTACCAACAGCAAGGCATTGATTGAGCCTGTAGCATTCCACAAAGCATGGAGCGCAGAGGCACTAAGATAACCAATAGAAAGAATTTGCCAACTTCTCCTGGGTTTGAGGACAGCCAACCCGATAAAATAACCCAGGTAGCCACTATAAGCCATGTGTCCGGCTACAGAGCCTAAAATTCGCGGAATTAGCAGTTGTAAACCCGCCAGTTGACCCGCCGCACCTGTACCCACCTGTTGCGAGATATTTTGAGTAATATCTGGCACATATTGTCCGAGAGTTTCCAAGAGAGTGAAGCCCACAGCCGAAGCTGTTCCCAGGAGAATACCATCTAGAGGTTCCCAAACTCCTATACGTTCCCGCCAAGGTGAAGACAAGATTCTACCGATGGCAAAAGCCCCTAGTACAGGCAATGCCTTGAGTAATTCTTCCATCAAGCCAGCGCCAAAAAACATCCGTACCAGTAACTCTGTGAAGGTAATAGATTCTTGGGATGAGGGCAAGTTTCCAGGTAAGATGCCGCGAAACACGAAGATAAATAAACCCAACACCGGACTGAGCAAAATCAGCATCGTACCCAATGCCGCAGCTATTAGCACCCACCAAGGCTTCTGTTTTCCGCAAAGTTGGTAAACAAAATAGTAGGCAGCGAAGGCGATGTAAGTTGCGACAATAACTTGATTAGCTTGGGGCTGACCGACTGTAGCAAACATTAACACTACAAAGATTACGGTGAGTATTCCCGGTATGAGGTAAGCTTTCCGAGTTAAATCTTTACCAGTGGAAATAATCGGAAAAAGCTGGGTAAAGCTAACAGAATCTGGCTGCTTTAATTGCGTGTGGTTGTGGTAGTTCGTCGCCGAAGGTAATGGTGTAAGTTGGTTAACGGTCGTGGCCGGGGTAACTGAGGTAAACTCGTACTCAAAAACGTATTGTGGCCCATCAGCACCGAGAGAAATGCGATCGCCTGGGTGCAATTCCTGACATTCATACAAGCGTTGTCCATTCAAATAAGTACCATTAGCACTATTCAAATCACACAACACCCAGCTGAATTTGCTATCTGGAGATAGAGAAAGGGGACGAACCACCGCATGACGACGAGATACCATTCGGTAGTTCATGGCATCCAAGACAACTTGGCAGCTGGGATCGCGTCCAATTACCATTTCTTTACTGGGGGGCAGCGAGTAGCGAGATTCTGATCCCAAATCTGCCCCACTACCAGACACTAGCCGCAGAAATGCATTATGTCTTGCGTTTTTGCCTGTCATCGATAAGAAGTGCGTTTCTAAACTAATTCTTCACATAATTTGGCAGCAGGACTAACCTTAGCCACATTAACAGCAGCATTGCTAAATCCACTATAGCTTCACTTCCTGCTAAGAAATTTAAAATTTCCAGATGCAAAATTTCAAATTCTTTTACCTAATGTAAATAAGTATTCGATCTACTGATATTTTGTCCTCAACTTGGCTTGTTACGCAGATGAATCCGATTGTATTGCTAGTGTAATCTTAATATCCTAACTGCTAAATTAAACACATGACAATTTATCAAAAAATAGTAGTTTTTACTGCATTTAGTTTCATTCGCAAAATATATAGTTTTCAGTCGTCAGCTGTCAGTCTTTTTGCCGATGATAATTGACTAATTTTGTCTCAGTAGAAATGGAGTTAAAAATTGCGAAGGAGTGCCGGAGGCACGCTAGGCGATTGTTAATGACTATTGACTAATTAAAGTAAATGAAATTCTACCATTGCTGTAGGAAAATTTTTGTTTTCATGTCCGGCGCGGCTGAGTTTAATCAAGGCAAAACGCTGTAAAGGCGTTAAAGCTGCCCAATGTTGCTGTGTTAGGGTTACACCTATTTCTTGAGCTTTTTCCTGAAGGCTGGCTGGTACAGTGGCAGAGTCAAGCCATGCAGGATGAGGCTCGATGGGCAATTTTGTTGCTGGTATACCTGTGCGTTGTACAATTAACTCCTGGATATACTTGCCGTAAGACTGAATTTCGGTTTCTGTAGTGCAAGGTAATTCGACTAAAGCTTGACGCTCTCCTGTAGTCATTTGATTCCAATCAGACAATTTTAGCTTGATGCCACAGCTATCTAATTTGCAACGCACCTGCATGGGGATGCAACGCAAAGAATCAACAAAGTCTGCTTCAAATTGAAAGAAATCTGTCATTGTTCGGCAAATCTAAAATTGATGGGTGAGAGTGAGGAGTGGGGAGTTTTGTGGCTCTTGTCTTTATCCCCATTACGAATTACGAATTACGTAGCTTGCTTCTCGCCTTCTCTACGAGATGCTACGCGAATGGCGAGTATTACGAATTATTTTAACTTGCATTGGAATTACTGATCCGAATTATTAAATAACTAATTGATAGGGACAGAATCACAAAATTACCTATTGCTGGTTAGAAATTACCACTTTCTAGGTACACTTTGCTGCTTCCCATTGTGAGGACTGGAGTTGATGATTTTTGATTGTAACTTCCACCAAAATTGGTATCGATAGGTAGCAGCAATCATTCCAGCAACAATATGCTCTAAGGGACTTCCAAGAAATAAATTACTACTACTTGTGGGGTGAGCGTCTCGCCCGCCTTTGGTTACTGGGCGGGCGAGACGCCCACCTCACAATAAATAGTTGGATATTTTTTTATTTGGAAGTCCCTAAAGCAAAGGTTTTTTCAAAAAATGCCGGGAGCATAGAAGCACCACCAGCGAAAAAGCTAGTAGAAGCTGCCAGCATCGGTAAGGCAAACTTTGCGCCAAAAGCCCCAAAGTTAGTCAAGCAGGTTTAGATAATGTTCATGTAACAATTTCGATACTCATAACTTAAGGCGAGATTTCTGTTAAAATCGTATAAATTGTTACGGTTTTTTGGTAAAATCGCTGAAAATGCATGAACATTATGCATTTTTTGCATTAAAGTCATCAATAAGCGACGCAAAACTCTTAATGAAGGGTGTTTCAGATAAATTGTGTTAGCTAAAACTTAGATATTATTTCAACAGCTATGAAACGTCGTGATTTTATTAATTGGGTAGGTTTGGGTTGGATTGCGAGTTCTCTACCTATAGCGATCGCAGCCTGTTCTTCTGGGACAACTACACCAGCATCCGGGGATTGGCAAACAGTGGGTACATCGGCAGAATTAGATAAAACAGGTCAATTGCTAGCGAAAAACTCACCTGCTGGGCCTGTGTTGGTAATTGGCACATCTAAAGCCAAAATGACTGCTGTTAACCCTACCTGTACTCACGCAGGTTGCACCGTGGGATGGAAAGCTGAGGCAAAAAAATTCGTCTGTCCTTGTCATGGTTCGGAATTTGGGGTTGATGGGAAAGTCCAAAAAGGCCCAGCGACAAACCCGCTCAAAACTTATGCCGCCAAGATTGAGGGTAATTCAGTTGTAGTCAAGCCAACCTAGACAATTCAAAATTTAAAAAGAGGATCGTGATTGACATCAACCAGCTTTTGGCGCAAGCTCGTTGCTCAAATTTGAACTGTTTTGGGATCGATGCCCTTGTCTACGAGACGCTGCGCGTAGCTTGCTTCCACGAAGTGGTACGGCGCAGGCTCAGGGTAAGACCTGCAATGTTACGTAGGACATTGAGATTTACTGGAAAGCTAAAAGGGCAGTTCGCCTTTTTGTTGATTCTAAAGATGCGATGTAACACTATTAGTAATTAAGTACCTCGGTAGCGTAGAGCGTTGACCACCAAGGCAAAAGCGGGTGAGTGTTGCCTATGGCTTGGGTAATAAAGATGATAGCCGGAAAAAGGCGGACACCAATCGGCAAGCACACGGATTAGGCGGCCCTTAGCAACATAAGGTTTAATCTCCGCTTCCGGCATATAGGCAAGGCCCAATCCGGCCAGTGCTGCATTCAGGCGTAGCGCCAGATTATTAAATACCAACTGCCCTTCGGTACGCACTTTGAGTTCCCGACCTGCTTTCTCAAACTCCCAAACATAGATGCTGCCATGCGTGGGTAGGCGAAGGTTGATGCAGGTATGCGCGATAAGGTCTTGCGGTTTCTTTGGTCGTGGACGCTTTTCAAAATAAGAAGGTGCGCCGACAACGGCCACGCGCATATCCGGGCCGATGCGTACTGCCACCATATCTTTTGCAATATTCTCGCCGGGGCGAACGCCAGCGTCATAGCGCTCGGCCACAATATCGGTAAGGCCGTAATCGACAATAATCTCCACCTTGATGTCGGGGTAATCGGGCAGGAATTTTTCCAGTGCAGGCCAGAGAACTGCATTGGCCGCGTGTTCTCCTGCCGTAATGCGAATGGTGCCAGCGGGTTTTTCTCGCAATTCAGTTAATGAGGTAAGTGCGGCGTCTATCTCATCAAATAGTGGCCCGACGCTGCGAAGCAAATGCTCACCCGCTTCCGTTGCCGAAACGCTGCGTGTAGTGCGGTTCAGCAATTGCAGACCGAGCCGTTCTTCCAGCCCGCGAATGGTATGGCTTAATGCCGATTGTGACACGCCGAATTTTGCGGCGGCTTTAGTAAAGCTCCGTTCCTGAGCAACAGCTAGGAAAGCAAGCAGATCGTTTACGTTGTTTCTCGACATTCATGAATCCTATTCATAAATATATGCCGATTTTACCATCTAATCAAATAGTGTCAAAGGTGTTATGTTCATCACCAATAGGACAAATTCATAATTGAAGTTTAATGGGTTAAAGGTGCACAATCCTAACGAATTTAAGAGAATGGAGAATAAATATATGACACTCGCTGCATTTGGATATGCCAATCACTCCGCCACCGATACGCTGAAACCGTTTCATTTTGAGCGCCGTGAACCACGCGAAAATGACGTGGCAATTGATATTCTTTACGGTGGCATTTGCCATTCCGATATTCACTCTGCGCGCAATGAATGGGGCGGCACGCATTACCCTTGTGTTCCCGGCCATGAAATCGTCGGGCGCGTGTCAGCCGTAGGAAGCAGTGTTACCAATTATAAAGTCGGTGATCTGGTCGGTGTTGGCTGCTTTGTCGATAGCTGTCACCACTGCAAGCCCTGCCAGGATGGGCTGGAGCAATATTGCGAAAACGGATTTACCGCCTCTTATAACAGCGAAGATAAAATTGGTGGAACACCGCATAAATTCACGATGGGCGGTTATTCTGACAAAATCACCGTGGATGAGCATTTCGTACTTCGCATACCGGAAAATCTTGATCCTGCTGCCGCCGCGCCATTGCTCTGCGCGGGTATTACCACCTATTCACCGCTGAAACATTGGAAGGTCGGCCCCGGTCAAAAAGTCGGCATCGTTGGCCTGGGTGGGCTTGGTCATATGGGTGTGAAGCTCGCCCATGCGCTGGGCGCACATGTGGTGATGATTACCACTTCGCCGGAAAAAGGCGCGGATGCAAGAAAGCTGGGCGCGGATGATGTGCTACTTTCCAAGGATGCAGCGGCGATGAAAGCGGCAAAAAGCAGCTTTGATTTTCTGCTGAATACTATTCCGGTTGGTCATGATATTGACCCCTATATGGAGCTGCTTAAGCTCGATGCGACAATGGTAATTGTTGGCGCGGTGGAACCGCTCAAGCATGTCAATGGCGCACCATTTATTTTCAAGCGTCGGCATATGGCCGGCTCGCTCGTGGGCGGAATTGCCGAAACGCAGGAGATGCTGGATTTCTGCGGCAAGCACAACATCACCTGCGATATTGAGAAAATCAATATTCAGGATGTCAATGAAGCCTATGACCGTACCGTGAAAGGCGATGTGAAATACCGCTTTGTGATCGATATGGCATCTTTGAAAAAGGAAAAATATTATGCAAACCATTAAACGTAGCGGCTCACAGCCATCAACTAAAGGCCCAGCCGAATATTTTACCGGCAATGTGCGTGTTGACCCTCTTTTCCAGGCCATGCCGCCAAGCACCGTTTCCGGCGGACTGGTGACCTTCGAGCCGGGTGCGCGCTCTGCCTGGCATACGCATCCTATGGGACAGCATTTAGTCGTTATATCCGGCTGCGGATGGACGCAATGTGAAGGCGGACCAAAAAAGGAAATCCGCGCGGGCGATGTTATTTCCTGCCCATGCGGCAAAAAGCACTGGCACGGTGCTACCGCTACCACCGGCATGAGTCATATCGCCATTCAAGAATCGCTTGACGGTAAAGCTGTTGAATGGCTGGAAAAAGTAACGGATGAAGAATATTTAGCAGAGGCAGAATTATGAAAAAGATTGTTGTTTTGATTGGTGCCGGTTCCATCGGCCAAGCGATTGCGCGGCGCGTGAGCGCGGGCAAGCATATAGTGCTGGCTGACTTGCGCGAGGAAAATGCTGATGCCGCCGCGAAAACCTTAAGTGAGGCCGGTTTTGATATAACCACAGCAAAGGTCGATGTTTCATCGCGTAGCTCAGTGGAAGCTCTGGTTAAAAACGCTACCTTACTGGGTGAAATTACTGACTTAATTCACTCTGCTGGGGTTTCTCCTTCCCAGGCATCAGTGGAAACCATCCTCAAGGTTGATCTTTACGGCACCGCGCTGTTGCTGGAGGAATTCGGCAAGGTTATCGCCGCTGGCGGCTCCGGCGTAGTGATTGCCTCGCAATCCGGCCACCGCCTGCCAGACCTTACACCTGAGCAGAATAAAGCGCTTGCCACAACGCCGGTTGAAGAACTGCTCAAACTGCCAATGCTTCAACCCGATCAAATCAAAGATACGCTGCACGCCTACCAGATTTCCAAGCGCTGCAATTCGCTGCGCGTGATGGCCGAAGCGGTGTGCTGGGGTAAACGCGGAGCGCGTGTAAACACCATCAGCCCAGGCATCATCATTACGCCCCTGGCGAAGGATGAGCTTACCGGGCCGCGCGGCGCGGGCTATCGTAATATGATCGAAAAAAGCCCTGCTGGACGCGCTGGCACGCCGGATGAAGTTGGCAATGTCGCCGCACTGCTTATGGGGCAAGATGGCGCATTCATCACTGGTAGCGATTTTTTGATGGATGGCGGAGTAACGGCATCTTACTGGTTCGGCGAACTCGCTCCAAAATGAAACCCTAAAATGAAGGAAAAACCTATGTCAGAAAAATCAACTACAGCACAAAAAGCATTCGGCGATGTTGCTCCAGCACTCGCGCAAGTCACCGATAATGTTCTATTCGACAATATCTGGAAGCGGCCCGGCCTTAAGCCGCGTGATCGCAGCCTCGTTACGATCACAAGCCTCATCTCGCTCTATCGCACCAATGAGCTACCATACCATCTCAAGCTGGCGATGGAAAACGGTGTAACCCGCGATGAAATTATCGAGGTGATTACGCATCTAGCCTTTTATTCAGGCTGGCCAACAGCGAGTACGGCGCTCGGCATCGCCAGAAAAGTATTTGAAGAAACAAGCAAATAATAAGGATAATACAAATGCAAAAACGCACATTAGGTAAAAGCGGTTTAGAGGTTTCGGCCATAGGTTTTGGCGCGATGGGTTTCAGCCAGAGTTACGGAACTCCCAAAACTCCTGCCGAGTCCATCCCTGTTATCCGTGCGGCGGTGGAGCAAGGCGTTACCTTCTTCGATACCGCAGAAGTATATGGCCCGTTCGTCAATGAAGAAATCGTGGGTGAAGCGCTAAAGCCCTTACGAAGCCAGGTGATAATTGCGACAAAATTTGGATTTAAAATTGGGGCTGACATAGATAAGCGGCTAAATTCACTCGATAGCAGTCCAAAGCATATTAAAGAAGTGGCCGAAGCCTCGCTCAAACGTCTGAAAACAGATGTAATCGATTTGTTTTACCAACATCGTGTCGATCCCAATGTACCGATCGAGGATGTTGCCGGTGCGGTGAAAGACCTTATCCAGGAAGGAAAAGTTAAGCATTTCGGCCTGTCCGAAGCTGGTGTTGATATTATTCGGCGCGCCCATGCAGTTCAGCCGGTAACAGCGCTGCAAAGCGAATATTCATTATGGTGGCGCGAGCCGGAAGAAAAAATACTGCCTGTGCTGGAAGAATTAGGCATCGGCTTTGTGCCTTTTTCGCCGCTTGGTAAAGGATTTTTGACCGGGCGTTTCGATGCGGATATGAAATTTGAATCGACCGACTTCCGCAGCGCTATTCCACGGTTTTCGCCGGACAACATTAAAAAGAACCAGATATTTGTGGAATTGATCGATACCGTGGCTAAAGCAAATGGCGCAACGCGCGCGCAGATCGCACTGGCATGGGTGCTGGCGCAAAAGCCGTGGATTGTTCCTATTCCCGGCACCACCAACCATGATCGTATGGTGGAAAATTCCAGCGCCGCAAGCGTCAAGCTTACCGAATCAGACCTTAAAATCTTGAATGACGGCGTAGCTAAACTGCATGCCGCAGGTGAACGCTATTCTGAATTGCATCAGCGACTCATCAATCGATAGGCGCTGTACTTCCTCCGGGAAACCCCGTAGCGTCTTGAGCGTATCCCCCCAGCCAACATATTGGCTGGAGTTCAGGTTTCTCCTTCATTCTCGCACCTATCCTATAGGAAAATTCTAATAAGGGCAATGTATAGTCTGCTTTTTCGGTTGCCAAGCCCTTATTTTGTTCAGAGTTCTAGTGTAGGTAGGAGGTAGAAGATTGATAATGATTGTAAAGAATAGTTATTAAAAATTGCCTAAAATGAGGCAATTTAGGCAATCTCCAATTGCTTTGTAACGGAAGAAAAGGATTATGGCTGATCCAGAAAGTACTGCCTAAGTTTTTTTTAGGCAGAGTTAAGAAAGCGCGTAACTTTCTGGATGAATGCTACTAAAACCCTGACTAAGACTGTGGAACCCACACAGAAACGGAACCAGCACTGCATCCAAAATCAGCCCAACCCTCATCATTTGTTGTGACGGGTTCACTAATATGTTCAGTGATGTCAATGTAAGTGCTGTTGGGTTGCCCAACTTCCATCCACTTAGTCCCCTCTCCCCCATTACTCAGAACAACCGCCATACCGCCAGGATGTTCTTCATCTCCTAAGCGTGTCCAGCCGATTGTATTAGGGTGATCGAAGTAATCGTATTGCTCGCCATAGGCATAGGTTTGACGAGCGTGCAAAAATTTATCAATTATCCATTGATGACTATCGAGCCAAATCTCATACTCATTCCCATCTGGGGCTTTATCCTTGTAATTAGCACCATAGTAATCCGCATAGAAGATACAGGGATAACCCTCACTTCGCAGTAGGATCAACGCATAAGCCAACGGTTTGAACCAGCTTTCTACTACAGACTCCAACGACTGCAAGGGTTGAGAATCATGATTCTCTACTAAGGTGACGGCTAAAGTAGGTTGTTGTTGCACCAAAGTGTTATCAAATATCTGCCGCATGTCGTAATTATTGCCTTGTTTGCTGGCAGCACTAAAGTTATAGTGCAATGGCGCATCGAACAACATCACATCGCCACCGGTGATGTTAAGGAAATGGTGGAGCGCTTCAACTTCATAAGACCAATATTCACCAACGGCAAACAGATCGCGACCTGCCTTTTGGCGACAGTGAATCAGCCATTCTGGGAAAAAGCCAGCTCTAACGTGTTTAACGGCATCAAAACGAAAGCCATCTATATTAGTGGTTTCTACAAACCACTCACCCCAGCGATTCAACTCCTCACGAACTTCTGGACTCTCCATATCCAGATCGCATCCCATCAGATAGTCAAAAGCGCCTTTTTCCAGGTCAACGTTATCGTCAAAATGTTTATCTTTGAACAGATAAACTGCGTTTTCACCTTCGTTGTAAACGTTGTAATCAACTGCGTCAAAGTGCCACCAATGCCATTCCATATCGGAGTATTTGCCCTGGCGACCTGGAAAGGTAAAGTGAGTCCACACTTTAATCTTTTGCATCTCACCGATTGCATGGTTGCGATCGTCTGGACTATAGGGCGTTGCTTCCACCTCTTCTTCTTGGTCTGCACCTAACTTGTGGTTGAGGACAACATCAGCATACACTCGAATACCAGCATCTTTTGCAGCCTTGACAGCAGCGATATACTCGTCTTTTGTGCCGTACTTTGTCCGAACCGAGCCTTTCTGGTCAAACTCGCCTAGATCGTACATATCATAGACCCCGTAGCCGACATCGTAGCCACCCCCTGTTCCTTTATAAGCTGGGGGTAGCCAAACAGATGTAACACCTGCATCAGCTAAGTCTTTGACTTTCTCTTTAAACTCATTCCAAAGATTGCCATCTGGAGGGATATACCAATGGAAGTACTGCATCATTACACCATTCAATTGAGCCATGTGTATCCCTCTAGTAAAATATCCGATAAATTTTGATTATTGACACCAAGACTATACTTAAAGTTTTCTTTTATGTCTCTAAATAGAAACAAAAGTCTACTAAAAAACTGCGATCAGCTCATATTGTTTTCTTCTGTGGATGACAGTTCTTCAGCTAGGTTTTTCTGGAGTGCTTCCAATACTGCGATCGGGTCAGCAGCTTGCTGCATCAATTGAGCTTCTGAATCATGCCGATTGATCACATTAGGCAAATCGGTACGGAGTTCTTCTAATAGAGCAATAATCTTGGCAATTTTTTGCTCGGAGAGCAGGTTAAGCTGTAGCATCAATTGCGCCCGCTGTTCGGCAAAGTTTTCTTGGCGAGTTTGTCGCACCAGCACTCCGGTTGAAATCACCAATGCAGCTGCGTCTAAGCCTTGACCTGACCAACTAAACGGGGGCAGGTTGAATGGCAAAAAGTGATCAAAAAAACTGCCAAAAATCCAGAGAGCTAGTATGACTAGCAAACTATACATAAATGTCGATCGCCCAAAGAATGTAGCGATCGCTTCTAGTATCCGCTGGTGGGCGGGAATATCTCGAACTTCCTGGGTATGAAGTGAACTAATCGCCTCAATATTTTTTGCAATCGGGTCTGGTAATGGAGCCGTGATAACTTGATTTCGAGAAGCTTTCTCTTTGAGTTTGTTAGCACCTGAACTGAAGTGTTTGTTGACTGTGTCGTCTGCGTTGTGCGTCATGGAGCAACTCCTGAATCTAGATGTTACTCGATTATTGCTTATCTTCTGATACTATCGGCAAATGGATCTCAAGAGGCTGAAAAGCTGATTACACCGTGATTAGCTTTTGGTGTATGATATACTATATACTATTTTGATTATTTTATTTTTTTAAACCTTTCAGAGCAGTAAACTACGTAAATTTGATTAGCGTAGGTGTAGCCCGCCGCAGGCATCTGAACTTTTCAAGACAGGTATCGCTCTTTGGGAAAAACTTTTTGGTTTACTTTAAGTGTCATTAGTTATTAGTCATTGATCATTAGTTATTTTCAGAAATGACAAAGGACAAATGAGCAATGTATTTCGGGAATTCCTCCAAAAAGTAGGTAGCGGAAACCATACAGCCGAGAATTTACAGCAGTTTTCATGTATTTGAACCACATCTGTCGTAGGGGCACAGCATTGCTGTGCCCCTACCGCGTGGTCTATTTACCTGAAAATAGCTGTAACTCGCGCCCAAGCAGCCATCGCTACAAAAATGATGCTGCTGGGTGAAGCTACACCAGCCCAAATCGGAGCGTTTTTGATTGCTCATCATTTACATTAGTCAAAGGATTGGAAGGTAGTTGCGACTTACCGCGCGCTCGCACTGCAATCATCAGCTTATCTTCATCCGTAGCATCCCAAGAGATAGAACGATTACACCTCGTACCGCGTGATTACGGCTTTACTACCAAGAACGTACCCCTTGGAACTACTGAAGAACTGCTGGCGGATATTCAGGAGGTTTTAGCAGGTAAACCAAGTGAACTGATGCAAACAGCCTTATGCAATGGCGGATTTTACCTCTGGCGGAGTGGTATTTGTCCAGATATGTCAGAGGGTTTAGCGAAAGCAGAAGAATTATCGTAAATAAAAGGGTTTAAGACCCCTACGTATACACTTAGCGCGGAGTCGGAGCCACTCCGCCTCCGATCAGTTTCAGTCGGGGTTTAAATCCCCGTCTGAAAATGTCTTTAATTACGAATTACGAATTACGAATTACGAATTACGAATTATTTAATAACCAATGCTGTGGTAGCAGCTAAACTGCAAGAACTCAGGCAGTCAGTAAATTCACAGTCAACATAATTCGTAATTAATTACGAATTACGAACTTGTACTGAGCGCAGTCGTTGACGCAGCCTCTCGTAGAGAAGTATTACGAATTATTTACTCAGCGACTGCTCCAAGATAGATTTTTCTTGCAACCAGTCCTTACCCACTTGGATACTGATATCCGAGCCAAGGTTGCCAGTACTTTCCACACGCACTTCTCCAAATCCCAAGGTGTTGCGAACTGATTCGGCAGTCTCATTATCTCCTTGTTGGGCGACAATGTGAGTTACCTCTAGAGGTTCACCCCATGCTTTGGCGACATAGATATTGCGATATCCAGATTTTTCTAAGGCTCTAATTAATGGTCGCAGGTTAGAGCGATCGCCACCTGTACTATCTTGAATTGCTACACGCAAAGAGCGGGGGTCAGATGTAGTCGCCAGCTGTTCCTGTTCTGACTCCAAACCAAAATGTTGAGCCATCAGTTTTGCAATACCCTTTTTGCTGGGCAACCAATAGCTAGCATCAAACTCGCTTTTCTCGCTAAAGCGACCTGGCAGCATTAACATTTGCATATTAGAGCGATTTGTCCGCACCCCAAAACCCATTAGCGCCACTAACTCCTCAACCGTCAAATTGGTATCAATGTGGTCTTTCACTACATCCATAACTTTAGGTAATTGAGCAACAGTAGCTGGGTTGAGTGTTTGATCCATCAAAGCCCGCATGACCATTTGCTGGCGCTGAATCCGACCAATATCACCGAGTTCATCATGGCGAAAACGCAGCAATTGCAGTGTCTGATCACCGTTGAGATGCTGCTTACCCGCCTTCAAATTGATGTACAAATGCTGAGAATCATCTTGGTACTTCATATTTTTGGGGACGTAGACTGTGACACCACCCAAAACATCGATCAGCTTGGCAACTCCCAGAACGTTAATTCGGACATAGCGATCAATTCCCGCCCCACCCAAGAGATTACTGACAGTTTTGGCAGTCAAAGCTGGTCCACCATCAACATTGGCAGCATTAATTTTTTTTACCCCATGCCCTTCTATTTCTGTGCGGGTATCTCTGGGAATGGAGAGAATAATTATTTTTTTCGTCTCTGGATCAAATTTTAGCAAGAGCATCACATCCGAAAGACCATCAAAGGAGTTTAGCTCAGGCTGGTATCTGAGGTTTTTGGTTTCTGGGGGAGGGTTTTGGATATCCGGGGGAAGTACGCTCATCCCCAAAACCAACAAATTCACCGGGCGAGTTAATTCGGAAAATCGCAGCACACCTCCAGAAATGCGATCGCCATCAAACACCGCCTCATCCTTGGGACTTAGCTGGGCTTGTTGCAAAGGCGTACTGGTCAAAGACACCGCCAAAAGCGCCCCTGCTGTTGCTGATACCATTGCAATACCACTCATACCTACCCAAAACCACAGCCAACGTCCTGATTTCGAGTTATGAGAAATTTTGTTACTCGACTTTGAGGCTTTTCCCGACTGGTTTTCTTCCGCCGAACTTCTTTGAATGGTCACAGACTTCCTCACACTTACTCACTAATCAAATTCGGTAAATTTGCAGACTAAAAACATGCTGACAAATCAACTCATAATAGCTAACTCTTAATTATCACTGCTAACTTTTTGAATCTAGTGTCAACCACAACACTTATAGCAGCATTTATCCTTCTTTTGCGGCAACCTGGAGATGTTTTACTGAAGTATGGCAATAATAAACTGGATTTGACCAGATATTATGGATAAATCAACCCTAATTTTCACGAAATAAGTAAAAATACTAGAAAATCATCAGCCGAAACAATTAAGATAAATACTTGCCAAGCACTCGTTCTGCTAAAGTACTAAACCCTGGCAAACGTCCAGATTTGCCCTGCATCAGCCGCAAAATTAACCACACACTCACTAAAAAGTAACCCGATGTGAGAAAGCTATTGAGGATAAATAGACGTAGCGTCAAAAAATCTGAAGTTGCTGCACCGCTAGCTAATAATAGATATCCCAACAGCCAAATAAGTGCCAAAGTAATAGACAGACGACTAATAGCAAGTTGTTCCCGACTACCCTGGCCCCGATAGAGAGTCCACAAGGACGGAAAAAAGCCGATGATCGGAATCAAATATAAAAGCAATTGTGTTTTGGGGATTGGGCTTGGGGCTTGGGGCATTGGGGATTGGGCATGGGGAGGAGACAAAGGAGAGACTTCTTCAATAATTTTTTCTTGTCTCCCTTGTCTCCCGACTGCCGACACCCTACTCTCTTTCGGTTCAAAATTCTCCATTGGGATTAGTCTAACTCCTAAACTAGAAGGATGAATCAGATTCATATAGTTAGAGATAATAAGCTGTAAAGAAAGATTTAATTTAGTTCTATCCCGCAATCAGCTCAAAATGCAGACACGCAAGCTACTCGACTGGTGGCAAACATTTACACCAATAGCGCGAATCGGGGCGATCGCGTTATTCGTTCCGCTACTAGTTCTCAATGGTTGGACACTTTCGGTATTTTTTAATTATTTCCATTCTCTCATAGTGATTTTAGTCGCAGCCTCAGTACTAGCATTTCTGCTCAACTACCCCGTGAGTTGGATGGAGCATCATGGTGCTAGGCGAGAGCAAGTTGCTATCTTAGTATTTCTCTTGGCTTTATCAATTTTATTGGCGTTGGGTGTTACACTTATTCCCCTAGCCCTTACCCAAGCTCAACAATTGGTGGCTCGTTTGCCGGAGTTGATCGACTCTGGACGCTCTCAGTTAATGATATTAAACGAAAAAGCTGAGACTTTTGGCTTACCGATTAACCTTGATGCTTTAGTAGTGCAGATCAACGATCGCGTCAAGGGACAATTGCAAGCGATCGCTGGACAAGTTTTAAATCTGGCGGTAGTTACAGTCACTAGTCTGCTAGATATTCTCTTGACGATAGTTTTGACTTTCTATCTTTTACAGCATGGGAGTGAACTCTGGCAAAGTTTAGTCGAATGGCTACCTAATAAATTTCGCGATCCTTTTTCCAAAACAGTCCGCCTCAGCTTCCAAAATTTCTTCATCACCCAACTGATTTTATCTACCTGTATGGCCTCAGCGCTCATTCCTACCTTTTTGTGGCTGAAAGTGCCATTTGGTCTACTATTCGGACTAACTATTGGACTGATGGCTCTCGTCCCCTTTGGTGGTTCTGTAGGCATCGCCCTGACTACATTATTGGTAGCCTTGCAAGATTTTTCAATGGGTGTGAGAGTCTTGATAGCAGCAGTAATTGTACAGCAAATTCTCGAAAACTTAATTGCCCCCCGAATTTTAGGCAGTTTTACCGGTTTAAATCCAGTTTGGATTTTAATATCAGTCTTAACAGGGGCAAGAATTGGCGGACTGTTGGGTGTAATTGTGGCAGTACCCACAGCTGTTGTGATTAAGACTGCTTTAAGTGCCTTGCGTCCTGGTAGCCAGACAAACGACAGCGCCACTGGAGAGATAACTACACCCGTTGCCGCAAACGAGTTACCAAAAGCTGACGCTAAGAACACATTGAGTATTTCGGAAGCGACATTACCCTAGAATTAAATTCAAAATTCAAAATGAAGAAATTGTCAACTACCCAACACTCTCGCGGGAATACCGCAGAGCGTGTGGGCTTGTATCTGAACTCCACCGCAATTCTGAGAACCTTTGCAAGATTTCAGCTTTGGTTTCAGCGCTCGACACATTAGGGGATGCTGACAAGATCCCCGTACTAGTCCAGTCTTGCCGAACTAGCAGCGTTCTCATTGCAATATTCCGCGCACCAACCAAATCAGCATGAAGCTCATGTTCACAACATTTGCAGCGATACAATAGTCCTTTATTATGGCTCAATGATCGAACCCATAAATAAAACGCTTCCCGTCTGATTATCCCTAATCGCAGAGAAGAAGGGACGATCAACAATCATTCGGAATGGTTCTGGTTCTTCTCTAAAAGCTGTTGCTACTATTCCCACAGAAGTAGCCGCAGCCGCTTCGGTGCCTTCTTCGTTCACTTCTACAAAAGTTTTATGCTTAACTTCGCTAATGGTAAGATTTTTACCCATGCCAGAAAAATTGGCATTGCTGCTAAAAGCCTCTTTCATGCCTAAAGTTTTTAAGGCATCATTGAGTGTAACATCATACTCTGTTTGAAAGCGGGGTAAGCGAATAAACCCTTTTTGTTTCCTGAACTGAGTCATCCATTTTTCCCAGTTTTCAACATTCAAGTTTTGATAGAAGGCATTGAGGTTAGAGTTCTGTTTGGGCAGAAAGATATAAAGACTGAATTTACCATCTTTGCCGTAAGGTAAACTAACTGCCTGAAATTGTTTGCTTTCATAGTATTTATAGTCACCGTTCTGTGACATCATCGGGTGTTGTTTTTGCCTGCCAGAACCCATGTAAAACGGATATTGAGCGGTTTGACTTTTGTCAAATTCCTTACTCCATTTTCCTTTAAAATATATGGCATTAATCAAAAATAACACCGCGTCTGGTTGGATGGTTTCAACTATCTTAGTGATTTTGCCGCTAGTATTTTCTTTGACCCAGTTATTGATAATATTAGGTGCGGCGGCATCTTTAAAGTTTAAATTGCTAACTTTGGCTTGATAGAAATCCTGTGTTCTCTGGAGGAAGTCTGGCGCAAACCTAAAATCTTGATTTGCCCAAAGTGAGTTAGCGATATTCAGTTGCACTTTCGCATCTGGATTGTCTAAAAGCTGCTTTAATGCCGCCGCGTAAGAAGAGTTGATTTCTGGTAGATTCATTCCCTGTAATTCCAGGGTTTTTGCGATCGCTTGTTGAGTCGAACCGCTAGCGCCATTGTAGGTCATAGCCAGAGCCAGAGCGACACTCAAAGGTGAGATAAAAATATTCTTCTGACTCGGATCATTTTTCCGAACTTCTGAAAATAGTTTGAAGCCAAACTTATTGCTAGATTCAACGATTTTTGGATCAGTCTTGAGTGTTTTTTTTTGCAATGGAGTTTCTGGGTGAGGTAAACTAGATTGGGCAAGGGCACTTTTATTACTATCGACTTGAGAACACCCTAATACACCGAATAGAACAACACTTGCAGCTGCCAGAGCATAACGTCTGCCCAGACTAACACCGTAACGCCTTTGCAGGAAATTTTCTTTCGCATCACTCAATTTCTGCCTATTCATTCTCTTACCTCACTTGCCAAAGATTCCCGATCTGTGCTTAGGGTTGACGCAGATAGTGTGTCAATGATTAACTATTGCATTTGCTCCAATAGAAAAATGGGACTGTTACAGAAACTGTAACAGCAAGTTAGTAGCTCAGAAAAATTAAACACAACTTGTTATAGTTACAACCCGAAATCATTCGTGAGAAAATACGCAGGCTAAAAATTAGCTTCTTTTTAAACTGAAGCAATACGCATAAATTTGAGGATAATCCCTGTGAAAGCCTTTGTTTTAGTCATAATTTAATTGTCACATTTTAGACCTAGCATTAATAAAGCAAGATAGTGTTTTCTCATGAATCACTTAGTAGGATTGCTATAATTGCAAATTCCTTATTCAGGCAGCTATGCAGACGAGTTATGAATAATTTTGATTTTTAGGAATTTTCCTATTTATCTATAAACGTATTTTGACACTCTCCGACAATCATAGGTGCGGAGATTCTACATTCATAGACTCGCCGTTAGACGACAGGTTTACACTAACCGCCCAAGAGGGTAAATTTTCTGTAGCCTAAATGACCCTATCCCTACCGTACTCAGCCCTAGTCTCAAAATGTTGATGCTAGCATTCAAATCTCTATCAACCACGTAGTTGCAATGAGGGTTAACTCTTCTACCCGCATTAATTCTAATTGTGTAAAAGCTCGAATTGCGCTAAAAAAGTGAGTTCTAATTGCCTCAGAATAAATTGGTAAAGAATTTAAAGTTATTAGAGAGGAAACAAATTAATGGTCAGACTTGATTTGTGGGCTGAAATTATCCCTAGAGTTTCCGCAGCAGGATTTAGTATTGGACAACATCTTTCATCAATACCTGATCTTAGTGAGCCTAATCTAGTTATCGCTCAAAAAGAAGAAATAAAAAAATACTCAACAATTTCTTGTGGGGTGGGCGACACAAAGTCCCGTAGCCCAAGGCGGGCAAGACTTCGGCGTGAGCGCTCAGTCGAACGCTGCCCACCCCACAAGATTGGATAATTTATGATTTCGAGGTTTGACCCTCACAAGAACAGCCCCTCTCCCAAAATTGCTAGAGGGGAGCAAATTATCTAGTTCCCCTTCTCCCAACTTGGGAGAAGGGGTTAGGGGATGAGGGCAAAACGTCTTCTCAAAGCAGATTTTTTCTGAAGTTGACACCAATGAGCATTGCTATACCCCTACAGCATGGTCTATTTACGATCGCAGGATTAATTAAGAAAAGCCTGAAATAAACTATTTTAGTTAACGCACATCACGAGGCATTTGTACAGTGCGTAAGTCCTAATTCGGACACACGCCTCTGCTGTGCGCCCCATAGGAGATTGTGGTTCAAATAGATGAAAAACGCTGTAATTTTACACAGATACTTATGCTACCGTATTTCAATTAATCGGCACACTCCACCAAGCTAAACTATAGGGTTGAGTGGCTTCATTGAGCTTTTGACGAAACTGGACACGGATTTTGTAATTGCCAGTAGCAGCAACAGGACAGAAAATATGTTCTACACTATCGATTTGGCTGATTGAGGAGCAAACGACACCAGCATCTGAATTTTGAGTATTAGCTTTTACTAAATATAGGTCGAGATTATTCAAACCGCGATCGCGAAAACTTTCGCCCACGTCATATTGCTGGTTTTTATTTTTATCATTGAGCTCCACCAATCGATCCCAACTCAGCGTCACAGCAACAAAACTCCCCTGCTTTAACGGTTTTGCTAAAATATAGTCAACAGATGCTCCAACATCAACTGTACGATAATCCCAACCAATAGCCGGCACCGCAGCTGATGGCGGCCATTCACCAGCACTAAATTGCTGATAAGCGCGAAATGCGTTTAAATGACCCGCTCCCATTTGGGCATCCAAGGGAATCTTCGGATCTTTATAAGCATCAGAATCTAGCCAGTTTTTATTTTGTTTATCAATTAGCGTCCGAGTCATTCCCAACCGTAAGCCATCACCGCTATCTTGGATTTTGTCTGCTGAATTCAGCAATACAGCTTTCATCACTTGATGATGCCGAGAATCGATGCTCCAGTGGGGTTGTTTTGTCCGCGTCTGTCGGTCAGCAAATTCCTGCAACAGAGCAACAGTAGCCGTAACTTGAGGCGCAGCAAAACTTGTGCCTGTAACCTTGTTCACTTTGCCATCGGGATTAAGCAAAGGAATGTTATTGCCAGGAGCAACTAAACTGATAGCGCCTCGCCCACCAAGATCAAATTCCCTTCCAGCTAGCCTTCCACTCACTCCTTGGTTAGCACCCGCCAGATTAGCCACGCCTACTTTATTAAAAACTCCCCCTCGGCGGGATGAAAAAGCCACGTTGACTCCGTTAAAATTATCTGTAGGAATCGGAATACCCCCCTTACCCTGGTTGCCTGCGATCGCATACAAAACATCATGAACGTGACTAGACCAGTCAACACATAAAGTTAGCAAAGCATTGCCGTCCAAAATAGCTTCCGGTCGAGGATCGCGGCTCAGAGGTTCACCAAAGCTAAAGTTAATGGCACGGACATCACCACCATTTTGTAGCGCTATATGCTGGGCTGATAAGCACTCTTCCGCCTGACCCATGTTTTTAGTAGAACCTACCGCAGACGAATACAGTCGCGCTCCCGGAGCAACTCCCGGCAAAGCTTTGTCTTGACTTACCATCACACCAGCGACATTGTAGGCGTGAGAGTCAACACCGCTATTTGATTTAGCTGGTCCATTGCGTAAGAAGACCCCCGCTAAAGATACAGCACGATTTTTAGATGCCGCCTTATCCCACCCAAACATTCCCGGTCGTCCGATTTCCACTTGACCAATAGCAATCTTACGACCGATTAAATTATAAGGAGCTTGGTGTAACTTTAGAGCATCAATGCCGTTAGTTCCCAGCATAGATTCTAAAGCTGAAGCAGTTACCGGCGCACTCACACAGAAAGCACCTAATCCCCAAATTATCCAGGTTACTTTTTTAGTCATTTGTCATTTGTCATTGGTCACTTGTACTGAGCGTTCGCGTAGCGTCTCGTAGAGAAGCCGTTGGCGCAGCCTCTCGTAGAGGAGTATTAGTCATTAATCATTTGTCAAGAGTTATTATTCTCCCTCATCTCCCTATCCTCCCAAAAAAGCCAAGATCAAAATTATGAGTCTTGCTCAATGTTTTGTTACAATG
Organism: Nostoc sp.; assembly: GCF_054880495.1. Lineage (NCBI taxonomy): Bacteria > Bacillati > Cyanobacteriota > Cyanophyceae > Nostocales > Nostocaceae > Nostoc > Nostoc sp. The sequence goes on along the minus strand of NZ_JBTYKD010000225.1, from coordinate 11,415 downwards.
CGTACAGACGAGGACGCTTAAAAACCCACTAGCCATGACCCAAAACCTATCTCAAAAGCCCATTGTAATTGCTCCATCTATCCTATCAGCCGATTTTAGTCGTCTGGGTGACGAAATTCGCGCCATAGATGCGGCTGGAGCAGATTGGATTCATGTTGATGTAATGGACGGTCGTTTTGTACCCAATATTACGATAGGACCTCTGGTTGTGGAGGCGATTCGTCCGATTACGACCAAGCCAATAGATGTCCACTTGATGATTGTGGAGCCAGAAAAGTATGTAGAGGAATTTGCTAAGGCGGGTGCCGATCATATCTCCGTACACTGCGAGCATAATGCTTCCCCACATCTGCACCGCACCTTGGGACAAATTAAAGAACTTGGTAAGAAAGCTGGAGTTGTACTTAATCCTGGTAGCCCTCTAGAGCTAATTGAATACGTTCTAGATTTGTGCGATTTAGTACTGATTATGAGCGTCAACCCTGGTTTTGGTGGTCAAAGTTTTATCCCTGGTGTATTACCCAAAATCCGCAAGCTGCGTCAAATGTGTGATGAACGCGGTCTTGACCCTTGGATTGAAGTGGATGGAGGATTGAAGGCAAATAATACCTGGCAAGTTTTGGAAGCGGGAGCCAACGCAGTTGTCGCCGGTTCAGCTGTATTTAACGCTAAAGATTATGCTGAGGCGATCGCAGCAATTCGCAGTAGCAAGCGTCCTACCCCAGAATTAGCCAAAGTTTAATTCATTTTTAGATTAACTGTACTTTACAAAAATCAGGTGGGCAAATTGCCCACCTGATTTTTATTTAGTAACGTGGATTAAATAAAATGCAAAACTTCATCCTGTATCTAGCTTCCCTCTCTTTATAAAGGAGAGGGATTGAGGGTGAGGTAAGCCCATAAATTGTATCTTATTTAATTCTTATTTCTTAGAGATAAAAAAACTGGAAGCTATTCAAGTTTTGAACTTCCAGTAGTTGCTATATAAATTCAAAGTTGAGAAACTAGAGATAATCCAGGTTGGGAGGACTAGGATTACAATAGTCGAAAGAGAAGCGTATGATCTACTAGTTCTACCAGCCACGACAACAATTTCACCGAAACTTTCTATTTCCGTTCCTGGTGTTGGTGTTAAGCGTTTGCTTTATTAACTAAAGCAACACCAACCACAGTCTACAAAGTTTTATAAGCATTACTCGCACCGTCTGCAGTCGGTGAAAGCTGTGTAAAATTTGGATTGGGAGAAGCTACCGCTCCAAGTTCTCTTTGCTTAGACTTCCTCGAAAATAGAACCACCAGTAGCAACGGTTGAGTCATCGGTCTTGGTGTAGGAGTTATTTACTCCCTGAAATGCTGACTACTTTTGTAATCAGTTTGATTTATTTCATAGTCAGAACTAATCATTGATTTTATTTTTTAAAATTAACTTGTTTGCCAATCACCTCTATTTTGGTTGCAGTTGTAGTTGTTATTAGTTTACCAATCTAATCAGTATATATTTGCCATTTTGGCAGATTTTTGGAAATAATATCAAATTAATCACTGCTATAGAAAACCTGCCATGCTCGAAATTTTAAATTAGCATAGCAGGCTCTCAGACACTCAATCAACTCTAGGGCAGAATCTATTGATTCCAAATAGGTTTTAATTGAATCCACAGCGTTTCAAGGAAATCTCTTGAGTGTTTTCTGGTTTTAATTGCGATTTCATTGATTGATGATCGTTAACTTGCTGTGCCAATCTCTGATCTAAATTACCACCACGAATTTCTGTTTTTTGCTTACCAACTACTTCCCGATAAGCTAAGTCTTTGATTTTGCTTAAGCAGTTTGATGATACATTACTATCAGATATTGAATCATTAGCCTGTTTCAGCATTTTTAGATTTTCACTTTGCTGTTGATTTGTCCTACTGGCATTAGAGTTTTCTTTTAGCACTCGATTGTAGGTGCGATATGGAATGTAATGCAGAGGATTATACCCAGCAAATCGCAGCATTAAAACACATGCCCAGGAATATTTTCCAGCAAGAATTGCTTCAACTACTTTGTCAAATTGTTGAGCCTTCACTGTCTTATCTAAGTTACTAGTAATGCCAGCAATGTCTTGATTCATCATAGTTTTTAGTTATCTGGAATGAAGTAAACTAGTTCAGTTTCTGCGATTGTTGGTGTTTCAATTGAGATTTACAAACTGCACTAGCCTTTTTGCAGATGTTCAATCGCTTGTGGGAAAATATCATCAATAGGAGTGAAAGGTAAGTTTTTACCTTTTATCTTGTCATCTAACTGGTAGGACAAAAGTCTCGCATGGCTCTAGGTAGATACAATTTTGTCCTCTTAAACTTTTTAAACTCCTAATTAAATAAATTTTATCTGTTCACCTGCTTGTATTTCTTACTACTGTTGAATTAAGCATTTTCCGGGAATTTTGCATATTTTTTTGGCTAGGATAGAAAATTTATTTATCTTTGAGTGTTAACAACACTATTCGTATTTATACTATTTTTTTTCGCCAATGTCATCTACTAAATTAGCAGATTTATAAGTTAAATTTACTGAATGTATTTCGAGCGATACTTGCGGATTGTGCAACTTTTAATTTTGTCCCCTTTGCTAATTAATGAGGGGTCTTACCCCTCACCCAATATCAATTTAGACGCTTTATTATTGTCGAGTCACTAGAAAATATTACCATTAAGCATGAGGTAAAACAACTTCTAAAAATAGTAATATATAGAGACTTAAAAAAAGGTGAGTAGCCAAACGGATTAAAAATATTTTTTAAATATTTTTAATCCGAGAATGTTATTTATTAGCCTTGGATCTATTGATTTACAAAGACTATAGCTTTAGCTTACCTAAATGAAATCGCTGTAAACTGGTCATGAATATTTCATGAGCATCATCTAGGAATCACAAATAGCCTAGTTTTAAACCAAAATTAGTGGTTAGTAATAATATATAGTTTTAATTATTATCAACTCAGGGAAGCAAAACACCCGTAACAGGATGCTTTCAACAAAAAAGATGTAGCAGGCTAAACCTGTATAAATTTAGATATTTTACTAATAGAGAGAAAGCTAATTAACAGAAAATATTGCTAAGTTGATTCAGCAAAAATTTGTACGCCTGTTAATATCTAACAGATTTATCCTTTTGGTCTAATAGTTGTGTTAAACGCAAGTAGTCGCACTCGACCCTGGAAAACTAAGTAGAGAAGATTTTGGGAAATATTAGCAAGATTTATGGGTAAAGCTAGTAATATTTGCATTTTTTGAAAGAGTAGTCTTAAATTCTCAATCCTTCAACTCTTACCATTACTGAAATTTTCCTTTGCTTCCGGAAACACTCGGAAAATAAAATCACAAATCTAGACTCTGCTTTCTCAGATGAACATGGGCTAAATTTAGCAACGTACTTTATGTGGAATACGCCGTTCGTAGGGGTGAACATCTGTCATTGGTGTCAACTTAACGTAGAAGTTAGACTTGGCAAGCTTTCCAGGTTTGACCCTCACAAGAACAGCCCCTCTCCCAAAATTGGGAGAGGGGAGCAAATTCTCTAGTTCCCCGAATCCCAACTTGGGATTCGGGGTTAGGGGATGAGGGCAAAACGCCTTCTCAAAGCAGATTTTTTCTTAAGTTGACACCAATGAACATCTGTGCGCCTCTACGTATGTTACATCAAAAGGAGAACCGCTTTGATAGCCAATCAATTAATAACTAAGTAAATTCCCCAAATTGCCATTGCCCGTAAGTAAGTGCTAGCGCGGAAAGTACCAGCTGCGGTGATAGCTTCAGGTGTGCGAAATTGCAGACCATTGTCATAAATTTGCTGCACTACAGCTTCCGTCAACCTAAACGCTTCATCCTTCATTCCCATCTGCACAAGAAAAGCCGCCAGCCCAAAGTTTATCCCCGTCCAGACTTCCAGAGGATGAGTAGCTTTAGGGTTTTCCGGTGAACCGTCAGGACGAACACCATTAGCAGCACCAAACTCACCATTGCAGAATTTCAAAAAGCAAGCATCATAAACAGTTTTCAGCGCAGAGAGAGCGCGATCGCTCGGTACAATATCAGGTAAGTCCAGCAGACGCACATAAAACTGTCCGCACAGTTGATCTGCCATTACCACATTGGAACCACTTTCACTATCAAGTTTGTAATATTGCCCATTCCAGAGTTTTTCTTGGTAGATAGGAAGAGATTGTTGTAACCAAGTTTCATAAGCGGATTTTTGCGCCGCCAACTCTGCTGTGTTACTTGTCTGGTAAGTTAATAAAATATCGCTGATTGCGATCGCAGCTTCCAACGCCGCTAACCACAACCCACCACAATAGGCGCTGACACCCTGTAACCGCCAATCATCAAAGGTTTGATCGGGTGCGCCGGAATTTTCGGGAATCCCATCGCCATCAAGGTCAAAAGTTTTCAGGTAGTCGAGGGTTTGAACGATCGCAGTCCAGCAATCTGCCAGGAATTCTACATCGTCAGCACCCGTGAGCAGAAAATCACGGTATACTTGCAAGACAAAATCACTACCCAAATCTTTCCACAAATTGCAGTCTTGATAGCTGGTGTAGTTGGTTTTCTCCCAGACGTGTTCATTGGGTGCGCCTAAATCGTGGGGTGTTGCACCTGCGACTTTGCGAACTGCGATCGGACTTTCTGCCTTAATTGTCATGTAATAGCCAATGATTCGGGGAGTATCATCACCTTCAGGAATCGCCCGTGCAAATGCCCGCATCACCGACTTTTCCAATTCTGGAAACAGCATCAGCAGGGCAAAAGAACCATACAGCCGCACATCTAAACTTTCATACCAACGATAATCTAAGCACTCCAGCACCGCAAATTGACCGATGGAATCAAGCTCCGATGCTGCACTCCAGAGAGTACCGCCACTGGTGAGGTCGTAAAGCTCATTAAATAGAGCCATCTTAAACCAGTTGGGTAAATCTTCGCGGTCGAGAATGGGTTTTTGCCAACTTTTAATTTGCGATCGCCAACTTTGATATTGTTGTAGCGCAGTGGATGCGATCGCCCAAGCATTGTTACCACTTTTATCAAAAAAGTCTGTATATCTGCGGTAATAGTTAACTCCAGCCGCAAATTCTGTAATCGGCAAATCCCAAGCGACGACAAAGGGGATTTCGAGAGTTTCGCCTGGTTGGAGAGTAAAACGGATTGCGATGCCTGCGGCCGGCGTAGCCATCGCCGCCCCTAATTGTGTATTCTCTGTTGCTGTCGTATCTAGATAATTGGGCAAAGAACCATCTTTAGCAAAGCTTTGCCATATTTCCTCACCAGTTCCTTCAGGATTCCATCGGCTGTGATGAAATATTTCTACTTGGGGATGCTTCAGCGTCGCAATACACCAAGTTCCGTCACCTTCTTGTAAAAGTTCCCTACTACCAATCCCACCTAAAACACAGCCAAACTGTTGTGTATTTTCAACTATTTGGTTATAGTTTCCTTGACTTTCGCCCCAGCGCGGTTGGTATTCGTAAACCGGACTACCATCATCGCGTACTCGCACTTGGGGAGATTTGAGGGCGTTTGTAAACCAGCCCACCATATTTTGCCAAGTGAGCATAATGCTAAGAGTAATAGGTGCATCTGTGGGGTTATGAGCATTCCAGAGGAATATCGCCACAGGGTAGCTAGTTTCTTGGTAATTACCTGCCCAGATTGGGGAAAATTGCTCACAAGTCAACTGTGCTTGAAATACATTTTCATACACAAACCAACTACGCGGGTATAGCGCGTGATAATTGCCTGTCCCCTCTGTGCCGGGGAGTGTCGGATACCATTGCCAAGCTTTGAGAGTGCGATCGTCGGGCGCTTGCGTAGATAAAGCGTAGGCTTGGGAAGATGCACCTTTGGACTCAAAGACACTGAATTGACAAGCGGGAACGTTTTTGAAAGTATGCTCACCGCCGTCGATGTGCCACAGGTTAAAATCTCCCCGTGAAGAACGACCAATGCAACCTGCACCAAAGCCGCCTAAAGGCATACCATGCCAAGGACCATCATCTATATTGCTAGCGTAGCGGACAGTATAAGGTTTGTCCCAGCCTAAACCGATGGGACGGTTCCAAGTGCAAGAGGGAATTTCTGGAGAGAGTTGATTTGTCATCACCTGATGTTACAGCGTGCAGTTACGTCAATGAAGACTAGCGTGATGTACGATTTTTCTCAAGGGGAATAACGATGTAGGGGCACGGCATTGCCCACTAGCGCAATCAGAGAGAGATGCGGTGTTGCAAGCGATCGCCACAATTAAAGAAAAGCTACCATTTTTGATTGATTTAACTAACGAGGAACGCAAAGCTTTACCCAAAATGGGAGATAAAAGCCGCGCCTTTGTAAGCATTGCATTGGAGGTGGCGACACAGAACCCAGAGTTTTTACCGCGATCCTTTGACCTGGATGAAATGCGGAAGGATGTACAATTGTTTGAGGCGTTGTATCCAGTATTGCTGTCGCTGACACAATTCCAAGAATTGGTGGATGATACATTTTTAGCGGTGGGTAGTGAAGCCTATGCAGCCGCCTTGCAGGTGTATACTTATGCCAAAGCTAGTGGACAAGGCGCTGGTTTAGAGACAGTAGTTGAGGAAATGGGGCAAAGGTTCGCCCGTAAATCTCGGAAAGTCAAGCCTCAAGCAGCAGCATTGTAGAAAATAACTCGGTGATTGCACTTTTAAGGTGCAATGTTGAGGTTCAGAACTCAGATGTTGCAGTAAATTGCTCGACGTTCCGAGTTCTGAACTCGAAGCTTCACCCTCTGAACATGAAATTTCGAGATGAGAACACCAAACTTCGAGCTCAGAACAGCAACATCCGAGATCCAAAGGTGAATGATGGTGAGTAGAGGGCGTAGGCGTAGTCCGCACTTCTCTACGAGACGCTGCGCGAACGGCAAACTCAGTGACCATCGGAGCGATCGCTTCCATAATTACTGGCGTAGTGCAAGATACAAAGGTGATCGCAGTGTAAATTGTCTTCGGAAGCTGGCGACTAGAAGTCGCGGCTACACAAACTAAGTCCACGCAGGTGGACTTCATGGAAGTTGCAGAGGCAATTTTTGTTAGTGTAGCTGCATCTTTGAGGATGTAAGCGATCGCCAGATACTTATACTTATTACTTCTGAGCAGCCAAGTTATACTTAACCTGAATTTCAAAGTTACTCTCTGCTGAACCCTCAGTTAAAAAGGGAATGCCAGTTTTACCACCCAACTTGATGCCAAACTTAACTGTTACCTCTTCAGCGTCAGGTAAATTCTTAAATGCCCCAACTGCTAACTTGGCATAATCACGAACTTTGTTTTGAAATTCTTTCATATTAACCGTGGGTAAACCATCACGGTATCCTGGTTCCTCTTCTTCTGGAACCTCCTCGGCTGTGTTTGATTCCACATAGATTTCGTACTCTTGATCATCTTCTTTGACAATCAGGCGTTGCACTTGTGACATTAGTAGCCTCAGTTAATGTTTAAGTTGTTACTCTTGTAATATTACGTAAAAACGGATATTTGATTAGACGCTATGCCTCGATATGCCCTGGTGATTGGCATTGCTAAGTATGACAATTTGACAAACTTACCAAAAGCTGTCAACGATGCAGAAAAAATAGCACAGCTGCTGCGTGAACATGGCCGGTTTGATGTTCAGCCGTTACCGGGTAAGCTAATCGAGGGTGAAAATCGCTGGCAAGTCACACCGGATAAAAAGTTAATTGGTAAAGAACTCGGTCAAACACTGAGAACGTTTCTACTGGAGAAGGCCAAAGGTAGTGAGGTACTGATTTATTTTGCCGGACATGGCTTTGAAGCACTCAGCCTCACAGGTGAACCGAAAGGCTTTTTGGCAACTTCGGATTGTAATAAAGTAGATGGACAGAATGCGATCGCCTTTGATGATCTCAACACTTTAATTGCTAAATCTCAACTCAGCAGCTTAGTAGTATTGCTGGATTGCTGCTATGCGGGGTCTTTATTAGAGAGGAGTTTTATCAAGTCTGGTTTCTCCGTTTTCAATAGCAAACAAGACTACAGCTTAATTACAGCCTCTCGTGCCTTTGAAAGAGCGCGTGAAGATAACGAAGGTGGAATTTTCACCAAAGCTATTCTCAAAGGACTTGCTGAAGATAAAGCTGATGAAGCTACCGGGGAAATTAATGTCAATGACTTGATCAGCTTCATTTCACGAGAACTCAAGCAGAGTGGACAAGAACCTATTTACATGGGCGGTGGTAGGTCAATTCCTTTGGTTTGGTATCCACCCAAGAAATTAGTAGTTATTCCACAAGTACTTGACGAATGTCCCTATCGGGGCTTAGAAGCTTTTGACAAGCAACACGCAAAATTCTTTTTTGGTCGTAAAAAAGTAGTTAACGATATTCAACAGAAACTCGACTTGGCTAAATTTGTCCCGATCATTGGCGCATCGGGGAGTGGCAAATCTTCAGTAGTGCAGGCGGGTTTGATTCCACAATTAGATGATAGGGAGTGGCAAGTCTTAGAACCAATTAAACCCGGATTTGAACCTTTAATTAAGTTGCGTGGAGCTTTTAAACAATTTTTTCTAGGGGCTAGAAAAGAGAAGCAACTGAAGGATTTAATTGACAATGAGCAGAATAATTTATCTGCAATTCTCGAAAATCTCCCTAGTTCAGTAAAACTTTTATTGGTAGTGGATCAGTTTGAGGAAGTATTTACTGGCGGTGCTAGTCAGCAAGAAAAGCAGAGATTTATTGACTTACTGACTCAGGTAGTAGAGATTACCGATTCGCGGTTAGCAGTTGTGATTACCATGCGAGCGGATTTTCTCGAACCCTGTTTGCAATATCCCTCCCTGACTCAGTTAATTCAAATCCAGGCAGTTTATATGCCACCTTTAACCGGAGTTGATTTAAAGGACACGATCGCCGAACCAGCCAAACTTCAAGGTCATAGTGTTGAAGAAGGGCTAATACTGAAGATTTTTGAAGATGTGAAACAAGAACCGGGGTTTTTGCCTCTGTTGGAGTTTGCTTTAACCAAACTCTGGGAAAAACGCGATCGCAATCAACATCAACTCACCCTAGAGGAATATGAAAAGTTGGGAGGATTAACTGGGGCGTTAAATCTCCATGCAAAAAAGGTTTATCAGTGGCAAAATTACCAGAAGGAATCCCCAACCGAAGAACGCAGTCAGCAGGAGAAAGAATGGATTGGGCGAATTTTTCTGCGCTTAGTGCGAACGGGAGAGGGGGAAAAAGACACCCGACAGCGCCAACCAAAAGCCACACTATTAAATATTGCAGGTGATGACGCCAATCAGCAGCAAGAACTTAGTGAGTTATTAGATGGGGAAGCGGGATTAGTTAAGGGACGCTTGTTGGTTACAGGGAAAGATGAACAAGGAAAAGCTTGGATTGATTTAGCCCATGAAGCTTTAATTGAAGGTTGGCAGCAGTTTGCTCAGTGGCGACAACAAGACCGAGATTTGCGACGGTTGAGCGATCGGTTAGAAGACACGCGGCGGGAATGGGTGAACAAAAGAGAGGATGACAAATATTTGATGCAAGGGGGACTGCTGGCGGAAGTGAGGGATAGCTGGCAACAATTGCAGCCCCATTTACAATCACCCCAAGAAGATGAGGATTTTTACCAGCGCAGCAATGCCCATGAAAAAGACCGCATTGCCGAACTGGAAACGGCACTCACTGAATCACGATTGCGAGAGAAAGCCGCGAGGGTAGAGAATTTATTGCCTTTCCAACCCCTAGAAAGTCTAGTTTTGGCAATTCAAGCTATGGGTGAGAATCTGGAGAAACTACCCCAGCAGATTCTCGCACCAGTTCAGAACAGTTTGAATCAAGTGAAGAATAAAGCAAGAGTCTCCATTCCTTTCCGTGGTCATAAGGATGTTGTCAGTTCTGTCGCCATCAGCGCCGATGGGCAGACCATTGTCAGTGGCGGTGTTGGCGGCACAATGCGGTTGTGGAACCGCCAAGGTCTGACCTTAGCTGAACCTTTGCGTGGTCATAAGGGTAATGTCAATTCTGTCGCCATCAACGCCGATGGGCAGACGATTGTCAGTGGTGGTGAAGACGGCACAGTGCGGTTGTGGAATCGCCAAGGTCTGACCTTAGCTGAACCATTGCGTGGTCATCAGGGGAATGTCTCTTCTGTCGCCATCAGCGCCGATGGGCAGACTATTGTCAGTGGTGGTCGTGACCGCACGGTGCGGTTGTGGAACCTGCAAGGTCAGACCTTAGCTGAACCTTTGCGTGGTCATGAAGGTTATGTCTCTTCTGTTGCCATCAGCGCCGATGGGCAGACGATTGTCAGTGGCAGTGATGACGGCACAGTGCGGTTGTGGAACCTGCAAGGTCAGACCTTAGCTAAACCATTGTGTGGTCATGAGAGTTGGGTCAATTCTGTCGCCATCAGCGCCGATGGCCAGACCATTGTCAGTGGCGGTGATGACCGCACAGTGCGGTTGTGGAACCGCCAAGGTTTTCCCTTATCTGAACCATTGCTTGGTCATGAGGATTATGTTTCTTCTGTCGCTATCAGCGCGGATGGGCAGACGATTGTCAGTGGCAGTAATGACTGCACAGTGCGGTTGTGGAACCGTCAAGGTTTTCCCTTATCTGAACCATTGCCTAGTCATGAAGATTATGTCTATTGTGTTGCCATCAGCGCGGATGGACAGACGATTGTCAGTGGCGGTAGTGATGGCACAGTGCGGTTGTGGGACCGCCAAGGTCTGACCTTAGCTGAACCATTACGTGGTCATAAGGGTTGGGTCAATTCTGTTGCCATCAGCGCCGATGGGCAGAAGATTGTCAGTGGCGGTCGTGATGGCACAGTGCGGTTGTGGAACCGCCAAGGTCTGACCTTAGCTGAACCATTGCTTGGTCATCAGGGGAATGTCTCTTCTGTCGCCATCAGCGCCGATGGGCAGACGATTGTCAGTGGCGGTCGTGACGGCACTGTGCGGTTGTGGAACCACCAAGGTCTGACCTTAACTGAACCATTGCTTGGTCATGAAGGTTATGTCAATTCTGTCGCCATCAGCGCCGATGGGCAGACGATTGTCAGTGGCGGTCGTGACGGCACTGTGCGGTTGTGGAAGCGCCAAAGTCTGACCTTAGCTGAACCATTGCGTCGTCATGAAGGTTATATCAATTCTGTCGCCATCAGCGCCGATGGGCAGACCATTGTCAGTGGCGGTAATGACCGCACGGTACGGTTGTGGAACCACCAAGGTCTGACCTTAGCTGAACCATTGCACGGTCATGAGGGTAATGTCAGGTCTGTCGCTATCAGCGCCGATGGGCAGACCATTGTCAGTGGCGGTAATGACCGCACGGTACGGTTGTGGAACCGCCAAAGTCTGACCTTGGCTGAACCTTTGCT
>NZ_JBTYKD010000224.1:0-49107 GCF_054880495.1 Nostoc sp. | reverse complement strand
GTAAGTGGGTCAAATTAAATATAAAACCTTACTCTGCCTCCGGCTTCCCTCTCCGAACTCACGGAGAGGGATTGAGGGTGAGGTTTTATCTTATAATTTAATTGTGCCTTCGTACTTATCTACGTTCCTTAGCCTATTAATCACGTAATCAAAATCTAGAAATTTCCCCGACCATAAACGGTAATGGCAAATGTCGCAAGTACCAAGGAATTGATATCTTGGAATAATAAAAAAGAATTAACGCTACTTCCATACATACCAGCATCACGCAAAATTTTGCTAACCAAATTAGGGATACACTCAGCAACGAGTCGGAAATAATGGTTTCCGTGCTGAAAGGCTGCGACGAGAAAGTAAAATTTCCAGTTTACCCAGAAAGCGATCGCAATATAACAATCCAGCATCGGCGGCGGAAGGCTATGAGTTAAATTTTCCAGGATTTACGTAAGGGCGATGTCTACGACGGGCTACGCCTACGCTAAAACTTGAACATATTTTCATTAAAAACATTTTTTAGCGACCAAAGATTAAAGGTTCCAAGAAGTCGTTACTTGCACCTTTGACATTAAAGTATATAGCTTCAATAATGTTTTTATGTAGAAATACAGACTTGTATAGGACTCCTATTTGATTTTTGCTAAATATACTGAGAGCCAAAACCTGATCCGGCTAGCTCTCAGTCAGTTTGGCTTTTAATAAATCAAATGCGATTGCTATATAAACTGACATTAATAGGGTTGCATTATGCTTTTATCGAATTCAACAACCAGCTTAAAAAGTCGCCAAACAAATAATAAAATCGGCACAGTTTTTTGGACTCATAGTAATATTGTGTTGCTCACGGGGTATTTAATCACTCTACCGATTTGTACATTGATAATTTTATCCTTCTTATTGCCCTTATTCACTACTAGCTTATTCGCTTCCATTGGAACCTCAAAACACTCTACATCGATTCCTTGGATAAATGATGCATCTGAATGTGAATATACTGGGAGAAACTGGCGCGATGGCAAGTGTTGGGATAATCAGCACAATCCCATGTTCTGAATGGATACCGCACAAAGAAGTTATGCAAAGAATCAGAACAATTGCTTAATTTGACAAAACAGGTTAATAGCCTGGGAATTAGATCAAAATGGATATGTAGCCTGTTGTTTGTCCAACCTTGAATCAACCTAACTTTGTGCGTAATCTGCAAGAAACTCACTTAAATCGCGCCCGTGCCAGTCTCAGACAAGCGCTGTCTTGGTATGGATATCTTCGTAAATCAGGACAGCTTTCATCTAACCCAGAATTGGTAGGTTTGGTGAAACCGGAATTGGAAGCTTTGAACGCCACACTCAACAAGCTGGATTCTAACGTGATTAGAATTGCCGCTTTTGGTTTGGTGAGTCGTGGTAAGTCAGCAGTTTTAAATGCCTTGCTGGGAGACAAGATTCTGCAAACTGGCCCTCTAAACGGTGTCACGCAATGGCCTCGTTCTGTCCGTTGGCAGCCAGGGGGTAAGGTGCTGGTAGAGTTAATTGATACTCCCGGATTAGATGAAATTGAGGGTGAGTCACGAGCGGATATGGCACGAGAAGTGGTACACCAGGCTGATTTGATTTTGTTTGTCGTGTCTGGTGATATCACGCGAACTGAGTATAAAGCACTGCTGGAATTGCGACAAGCACAAAAACCTTTGATTTTAGTGTTTAACAAGATAGATTTATACCCAGATACAGACCGGGGAGCGATTTACCAAAATTTACAACAACTGGGTGCAGGGAATCACGCCACATGCTCCACTTGGGGAAACCCCAGACGCTCGCAGACTCGCTACCGCTTCGCTATCGCTTTTAGCGTCTCCCCTTGGGAGAAGACCGCAGTGGCTCCCCAAGGAAAGCCTCTACTACCTGATGAAATTGTGATGGTGGCGGCGGAACCAGCACCAATGGAAGTACGGGTTGAGTGGTCTGACGGTCGTGTTAGTTACGAATGGGAGACACCACCACCGCAAGTAGATGAACTCAAAGAGACAATTCTGAATATTCTGAATCGAGAAGGGCGATCGCTTCTGGCTTTAAATGCACTGATCCAAGCACGGGATGCAGAAGCCGCGATCGCTCAAAAAACTATCGACTTACGCCAACAAGAAGCCGAAAATATCATTTGGCAATTTACCAAATATAAAGCTTTGGCAGTAATGCTCAATCCCATTGCTTTTTTAGATATCCTGGGCGGAACTGTTGCCGATTTGGCTTTAATTCGCGCTCTAGCTAGATTGTATGGTTTACCGATGACTAGCTACCAAGCCGGGAAAATTTTAAAAACGATTTTATTTAGTTCCGGTGGCTTGCTGCTCTTAGAATTAGGTAGTAGTTTAGTTTTGGGTTTGGGTAAGAGTACGGCGGCAATAACCAGTGCTGACAATCCCAGCAATATTACTGCCTTTGCTGGCAGTGCGATCGCTCAAGCTGGTATCGCTGGTTATGGAGCATACTCTGTTGGCAAAGCTGCTCAAGTGTATCTCGAAAAAGGCTGCACTTGGGGACAGTTGGGCGCTAGCAGCGTCATTCAAGAAATTCTTTCTCAAGTTGACCAGAACACAATTCTGTATCGTCTGCGACAGGAATTAGGGTTAGAGTTATAAGCTTTTTGAGTTGTGTTCGGAAAAGTTTCTATTAATACTTCCTGCCTTCTATACGGCGATGCGATCGCGCCAAAAAGGTAAAATATCCTTGAGCATATGCGTAGCCTGCCATAGGTAAAAACAGGATGTAGCGCTCCAGACAGGCGCATTTTCACCTAGCTTCAATGGAGCCACGCCGGAAAGGCGCGGTGTAACGTACCATTATATCATCAGGGGGTTCTACCCCCCGCCTTCAATTGTGGCTGTGCAAATTCTATCTCAAACCAATATCCCTTATCTGACGACTTTTGACCGTTGCCAGAATATCGTTGACGACGAAACGCTTGCGATTGCCAACGTGTAAGCTAATGTACCTTGCTTACCTCTGGGCAAAATATACCCTAGAGGATAAACAAGACCCAAATAAAAGAGAAGCATTTCAAGAAAAGTTAGAAGGATATTTAGAAGCCTCAAAAGCTAGCCCTGAGAAGCTACAAGTATGGTTTTGGGATGAAAGTGGATTTAGTATGAGAGTGATTAGACGTAAAAGTTGGGGGAAAAAAGGGCGGATAAAAAAAGTGACTGGAAAGAGGAGTAGAGGAAAAGTGAATGTCATGGGTGGTATCAGATACCATGATAAAAAAAGAAGGTGTTATTTCATTGAAAAGGGGAATTCAATCAGCTTTTATGAGCAGATTAGAAATTTCTATACAGAACTAAAAAATGAGTGGGTAAATCAAGGAAATATAGAAATTGATTTTGATAGCCAGGGAGCCAAGATAATCATTGTGCTTGATAATGCCAGCTATCATAAAAAGAAAGAGATTTTAGAAAAAATAGAGCAAGAAATGCCTAATATACAACTTTATTTTTTGCCTCCTTATAGCCGTGATTTTAATTTAGCTGAATTAGTTTGGCATTCGGCAAAAGAATATATCGCACATCGTTTATTTAAATCAGTGCAAGATTTGCATGATTTGTTAGATAGATTGCTCAACCAGGATGAACTAATTATTAAATGGAATAGAAAAGTTAAGAATAAGGGTAACGTTATTATTGCAAGTTAAATGTCCTACAGCTTACAACCATAGCATGGAAACAAAACTTAGTGTATAAAATAAATTACCTTTTGACAGCAAACCAATTTTGATAAGTTTTACTTATTTTTAGCCAGATGCAGAGTTAAAGGCAGTCGTTGTTTAAGTCCCAATATAACGAAGGGTAAAAAATTCTTGAGCGATCGCCATTCCTCTCTAACATCAAGCTATCATCATATATTGGGGAATTTCCGTGCGTAACTCAGTAGCATCTATGACCGCTTCTCACTCTGAAACTCCATCTCCCAAACCCGACGCGAGTACTTTTATTTCCGACCATCGACAGGTAGACCGCACCAAGCTAAGTCAAATGTACCTCCACTATGTCGAGACGAAGGATAAATATCCTCACGCCGTATTGCTGTATCGGGTAGGAGATTTCTTTGAATGCTATTTCCAAGATGCTGTAAAACTAGCGCAAGAATTGGAATTAGTCCTGACTAGTAAGCAAGCTGGAGAACAGGGACGAGTGGCGATGTCTGGTGTTCCGCACCACGCATGGGAACGCTACGCGACGCTATTAGTAGAAAAAGGCTATGCAGTAGTAATTTGCGACCAAGTGGAAGATGCTTCGGAAGCTGCTGGTAGATTGGTGCGGCGGGAAGTAACGCGCATCCTAACCCCCGGCACTTTGCTGGAAGAGGGAATGCTGAAATCAAGTCGCAATAATTACTTAGCAGCAGTAGTAATTGCCGTAAATCATTGGGGTCTAGCTTATGCAGACATCTCCACAGGGGAATTTCTCACAACTCAAGGCAGTGATTTAGAACATTTGACACAGGAATTAATGCGCTTGCAACCTTCAGAGGTGTTAGTTCCAACAAATGCGCCCGATTTAGGTAGTTTGCTGCGTCCGGGAGAAACTTCGCCACATCTTCCCGATTGTTTGCCACGATCATTTTGTTATAGTTTGCGATCGCAAGTTCCTTTTTCCCAAGCCGAAGCTAGACCAAGATTATTGCAGAAATTTAAGGTGCGATCGCTCGAAGGACTTGGTTGTGATCATCTTCCCCTCGCCGTCCGTGCAGCTGGCGGTCTTCTAGAATACTTGGAAGATACTCAAAAAGAAAACCCAGTTACCCTTCAAAGACTCCGCAGCTACACTGTTACCGACTACTTAATTGTTGACAATCAAACCCGCCGTAACCTGGAAATTACTCAAACCGTCCGGGATGGCACTTTTCACGGTTCCCTACTCTGGGCGTTAGATAAAACTAGTACAGCAATGGGTGGGCGGGCTTTGCGGCGGTGGTTATTGCAACCACTACTCGATATTAAAGGTATTCGGTCGCGGCAAGATACCATCCAAGAATTGATGGAAAATACGCCCCTGCGTCAAGATTTGCGGCAGTTGTTACGGCAAATTTATGACCTAGAACGCTTGACGGGAAGGGCGGGTTCTGGTAGAGCGAATGCTAGAGATTTAGTAGCTTTGGCAGATTCCCTCTCACGCTTACCAGAATTATCCAGCTTATTAACTGAGTCGCGTTCTCCCTTCCTCAAAGCTTTGCAGAAATTCCCAAGTGTGTTGGAAGAATTAGCACAAAAGTTACACGCGCATCTAGTCGAGTCGCCACCCATACAAATCAAGGAGGGCGGATTAATTCGCCCTAGTGTGAATTCCCTGTTGGATGAAAGAAAGGCGACTGTACAAGCAGATCAGCAATGGATTGCCAATTTAGAAGTTGATGAGAGGGCTAAAACGGGAATTTCGACACTGAAGGTAGGATTTAACAAAACTTTTGGTTATTATATCAGCATTTCCCGCACAAAATCTGACCAAGTACCCGCTAATTATATTCGCAAGCAAACCCTGACCAATGAGGAACGTTACATTACCCCAGATTTGAAGGAACGAGAAGCGCGAATTCTCACAGCGCGGGATGATTTAAATCAGTTGGAATATGAGATTTTTACGGTGTTGCGGGAAGAGGTAGCACAAGAGGCGGAGGTAATTCGCAATCTGTCTCGTGCAGTGGCGGCGGCGGATGTGTTGTGTGGTTTAGCTGAGTTGGCGGTGCATCAAGGTTACTGTCGTCCAGAAATGTTGTCAGGAAGGGAGATAAACATTGCTGATGGGCGTCATCCAGTGGTGGAACAGTCTTTACCTGCGGGTTTCTTTGTGCCGAATTCGACTCAATTGGGAGAAGAGTCATTAGTTATTAGTCATACCCTGCGGGAAGGCAAAGCGCCTATGTCATTAGCAGATGACCAAGGACAAAGGACAAATGACAATCCTGATTTAATCATCCTCACTGGCCCAAACGCCAGTGGCAAAAGTTGTTATTTGCGTCAGGTGGGATTGATTCAGTTAATAGCGCAGATTGGTAGTTTTGTACCAGCTAGGTTTGCCAGATTGGGAATATGCGATCGCATTTTCACCCGTGTAGGTGCAGTAGATGATCTTGCAACTGGTCAATCTACATTCATGGTGGAAATGAATGAAACGGCAAATATTCTCAATCATGCCACATCTAGGTCGCTGGTGTTATTAGATGAAATTGGCCGTGGGACAGCGACATTTGATGGTCTTTCTATAGCTTGGGCGGTGGCGGAATATATAGCAGTGGATATTCGGGCGCGAACGATTTTTGCTACTCATTATCATGAATTGAATGAACTGGCCAGCATTTTGCCGAATGTGGCTAACTATCAGGTGACAGTCAAAGAATTACCTGATCAAATTATCTTTTTGCATCAAGTCCAACCGGGAGGTGCTGATAAATCTTATGGGATTGAGGCGGGACGGTTGGCGGGTTTGCCTGCGGTGGTGATTCAACGGGCAAAACAAGTTATGGGGCAAATTGAAAAACACAGTAAGATTGCGATGGGGCTGCAAAATCTGGATTGAATGGCTTTGAAACGCCTTATGGGATGGAATTATTAGCGACAGTCCACTGGGTTGCCACCAAACACCCCAACCCAGCAAAAGATAGTGAAGAAGCGATCGCTCTTGTGCATAAATGGAGCAATGCCTGCGGCAACCCCTTCGGTGTACGTAAACGCAAGTTATTTAAACCCGAACATATTCGGAAAGCTTGGCAACGCTTAGGTGAACAAAACTGCTTAGTATCCTAACTTAAAGGAGCAGGAGAGTTGCAAAGTACTTGAAATATTGTTAGTATTTATAGTTAAAATTGCACAAAAGGTTTATTTAGCATCTACTAAAATAGGACTTACGCACAAGAGATCCCCCAACCCCCTTAAAAAGGGGGCTTTTAAGGTTCTCCCCTTTTTAAGGGGGGTTAGGGGGGATCTAGGTTTCAGGTTTTGAGTGCGTAAGTCCTGTAAAAGCTAAAGTTGACCCTTTGCAGGACTCCCGTAACCGATGCTGACTGAAATTTTGCCTTTCCGCTTTGAGTTAGACACGATCGCGATCGCCGGAGCGAGTTTGTGGTCGTTGGCGCTATATCTAGGTTTTTCCAGAGTCAGTGAATGGGTAATCGAGCAACTCAATCGCTGGTTTAACTTTGCGGAGCGATCGCTTTACACCAGCCAGTCAGAATTTGAAAAGACTCGTAAAGCTAGAGAATCCCAAAACGCTTTCTATGCCTCATTATTTAGCATCGCGCCTTTTTTGGTAATTGGCGCTTTATTGAACTGGGGTTTGGAAATTAGTTTAGGTGATAGCTGGGGAATTAGTACAGGTATATTAGCTTGTATGTCCGCCGGCATTTATGAACTTGGGCGAAGAGATGGAGAATCTTCTGATTAAATTCATGCACCTTCAACAATAACTATTTCCTCATCAGTTAATGCATAGAGTTCAGACACCAATTGATTTATTTGTCTATCTGTGGCTTGAATTTGTTGTTGAATTCTTTTTTTTGCTGGCGGTGTTTGTGCTTCATTTAGTTGTTTATGGAGTAGAAGCATTTGTTCAACAAGTTGAATTATTTGATTATGAATGTTTTTTCTTGAGAATTGGAAAAATCAATCAGCCGAATTGGTAATTGTTCAATAAACTGAGTAAAAAAGCGAAAAAAGCCTCCTCGCATTGTGGTACTAATATTCTTAAAATAAAAATCTAAAACCTTACTGTATTTTTATCTTTTTTATTGGGATTTTGAAGATATTGAAGAGTAAAAATGAGCAATGAGTTGAATAATACTAGATGGTGCGGTCATAATTAGTCCTTAAAATGGTTGAATTAAGCGATTAATCGCTCATTACAAACCAATTTTATTTTACCTTAATTATAATTTTCAAAATTTATCAATTTCTTCCCTGACCAAAGTTGCTAATTTTTGCGCGGCACCGCTTTCACCACGAATATTACGGAGTTTAGCGCGGATCTTAGCCAATTTTTCGGGATTGGCTAATAAGTCTAAAACCATTTCCCCAACTTCTTGCGGTTGAAGTTTACCCATAAGTTCTGGGACTATCTCTTCCTGTGCCCAGATATTTGGCCATGCTAATAAACCTTTGCGTCTCACAAATCTTAGAAATAGCCAATTAATCACCTTAGCAAAGGGCGTACCTACCCCTGGCAGATTTGCCAACAACCCAGGTAAACCATCCCAAGAACGCATAGCGTCAAGTTGCTGTGTTGGCAGCAAAACAATCATTGGTACTCCTAAAGCACCGAGTTCAGCAGTGTTTGCCCCCACTGTAGTCAAGCAAATGCAGCACTGGGATAATAAGTGATATGCAGGGTTTTCTGGCCACAGTTCCACAGTTAAACCCGTTGTTGTTTTGAGCAATGCTTTGCTTTTAGCATCCTCGGGGACAATTAAGGAAGCACCACTAAAGCCAAAGATTTCAGCAATAGAGTTCTTTTGGGGATCGGCAAAACTAGCTAAAGTTTGTAAATCCAAAGTTGGGGCTACAGGAATCACAAATTTCGTTTGCGATCTTTTTGTCTGGATGTATTCGGCGATCGCTAAACATAATGGCACTCCTTGGGCTAATTTTGCCGCCTTTGACCCAGGTAAAATGCCTATTAGTTCGGTCATTTGTCCTTTGTCCTTTGCCAAAGACGAATAACTAGTAGCTTCTACCATCAAATCTCCGACAACGGTGAATTTGTGAGCATATTTCTGGGGAACACGGGCAGAAACTTCGGTTTTCATCACGCCAAAGCGATCAATCCAGTTATGCCAACGGGCTGACCATTCGGCGTAAACCACTGTGCGATATCCGAGTTTTTTGCCTATGACTACCGGGAAAATTTGATCACCACCGAGGAAAACAACTACACCGCAACTTCTCCAGTCCCAGTTCTCAAATGTTTTGCCCGAAAGCAAAAATTGCCAAAAATGCTCTGCTCCCTGAACTCTATCTATTTCTGGGTAAGAAAGAGCGATCGCAGCTTCTTTACCACTGGCATTTGAGCAAGGTGATAATACCACAGAAATCCTCACCACAGAACGATCATCCCCTAGTTCTTGCCGCAACGCCTTCACTACTGGACGCACCCAGGTTGTTACCTCACCTGGGCCATTTGAAAGGATCAGAATATCTACTTGAGTCATCAGACAAGAGGCAAATATTACCTAATTCGTTCCTATGTTATAGGTATATACTGTAGCTTATTGATGAGATTTAATAACCTGTTCCACATTTAATATGCATAGAGTTAGCAGTCAGGATGCAGTTCAATCCTGGATTTTGAATGCTTGAATTTTGAATTGCTTATCTCTGGTCTAAATGCCTAGCCTCAAACTATCGCTCACTGGACTGCAAATTGTCAAACAAGCTCGTCAGGAAAAAGGTTGGACGATTGATAATCCACTTTGGCTGGAGGCTGCAAGTTAAATTCTCGAACCTGGCCGTGACTGGGAAAATACAGAAGTATTTGCTGCCCGGAGTAGGATTGTATAATGCGATTCCCAATGCATTAGGAGTAATTCCGTCGAATGTCAACCAATCTTGGATTGTTGCGGGTGATAGTCTCTACAGTGCTGACTTACTCAAACCAGATAAAGGTCTATCGCTACAGCAAATCCAACGTCTGGCATTTGCGATCGCATGGCATCCCTTAAATGATATTAACTCCTTGTTTATACACCAAGCTCAAACCCTCTGGAAAATCGATCCAAATGATATTACCTGGCGAAGCGCCACCAGCTATGACGCAGTATTGGTCTTAAGTAAAGCCTTGAGGCTAAGTCCTACCCGCATCGGCATTCAGAAAACACTTGCAATGGCTCAATTCTCGGTTACAGGCGCAACGGGAGTTATTCAATTTCAGGGGAGGTAGCCCTGATTATGAAATTTTGAAATCAAATCAATAAATAATTGGTATTTACCAGAGTAAGCAGATATGTTCAATGCCACTGAAATTTTAATTGATGCCTTCGTAAATGAAATTCGAGAAGGCTACCGTCGCACCTATGGCTGCTTCAAAAATGATTATCAGGACATTATCGCCTGGGCTGGTAACATGGCTTTGGAAAACATTGCTAATAGCGACGCCCTTTATCACAATGTTGAACACACTGTCCTTGTCACCCTAGTCGGGCAAGAAATCTTACGTGGCAAACACATTAGAGAAGGCGGTATTTCCAGTGAAGATTGGTTGCATTGCATCATTTCCTTGCTGTGTCATGATATTGGCTACGTTAAAGGAGTTTGCCGACAAGATCGAGAAACAGCAGGCTTATATGCCACAGGTAAAAATGGCAGAATGATTTCTGTAGCTTCTGGCGCTTCTGATGCCAGTCTCACATCGTATCATGTTGATAGAGCCAAGCTGTTTATTGATGAGCGTTTTGGCGGTCACAAGTTAATAGATGCTGAGGCAATTAAGATCAATATTGAATTGACTCGATTTCCCGTGCCTGCGGCAGAAGATCAGCAAGAGACAAAGTGCTTTGCCGGATTAGTACGTGCTGCTGATTTGATTGGGCAACTAAGCGATCCGCGTTACTTGAAAAAAATTACTTCTTTATTTTACGAGTTTGAAGAAACTGGTGTAAATAAAGTTTTGGGCTATAAAACCCCTGCGGATTTACGGAATAACTACGCTAAGTTTTACTGGAATGGCGTCTATCCCTATATCCAAGAGGGACTGCATTATCTATCACTGACACAACAGGGAAAACAAATTCTCGCTAATCTCTACTCAAATGTGTTTGTTGTAGAACACGAAAAACAACAGCAAGAACAGCAGCGCTATTTATAAAAGTTAGGAGTCGGGAGTTTGGAGAGACGCGATTAATCCCGTCTATACAGGAGTAGGGAGTTTGGAGAGACGCGATTAATCGCATCTGTACAGGAGTAGGGAGAGACGCGATTAATCGCGTCTGTACAGGAGTAGGGAGAGACGCGATTAATCGTGTCTATACAGGAGTAGGAAGAGACGCGATTAATCGCGTCTGTACAGGAGTAGGGAGTTGGGAGTTGGGAGTTAAGAATTATTAATCATGAATGAGTTATGAATTAAGATAAAACTTTGATAAGGGACTTGCAAGAAATAAATTATCTATCTTGTGGGGCGGGTGGGGATATACCCATCCCACAAAAAAATTTGAGATGTTTTTTATTTGGAAGTCCCTAACTCATAACTTATAACTCCTAACTCCTAACTACTAAGAACTATGGATTGGTGGCGACGACTGAAGAAAAATCCTTTGGCACGATTTGGGGCAATTTTGCTGTTAGTTTTCTACATAGCAGTAATTGCAGCTGATTTCGTGGCTCCTTATGATCCCTATGCTTCACAAGCTAATGGTTCACTGCTGCCACCAACTAAGATACACTGGGTTTCTCAGTCAGGGCAGTTTATCGGGCCTCATGTTTATCCGACGACTCAGGGAGACACGAATTTAGAAACAGGCGATCGCCAACTCATTGTAGACTTTAAAAAGCCCTCACCCCTGCGTCTATTTGTCTCCGGTGCAGAATACCGATTGTTGCAGATGAGTTTGCCATTACCCCCGAAGTGGGATGAGGTCACAATCTTTGCTGGTATCCCTTTAAATTGGCATTTATTTGGGACAACAAGTGGCACAAAATTCAACATCTTCGGCACTGATGACCAAGGCCGCGACCAATTTAGTCGCCTACTACATGGGGGTCGCATCAGTATGTTTATCGGGATTTTTGGCATTATCATTACCTATCCCCTCGGTTTGCTCATCGGGGGAATTTCTGGTTATTTCGGCGGTGTGACTGATAGCGTGATTATGCGCTTGGCAGAAGTGCTAATGACCTTCCCTAGTATTTATCTTTTGGTGACTTTGGGAGCAGTCTTGCCAGCTGGTTTAAGCAGTACCCAGCGCTTTTTGCTGATTGTGGTGATTACTTCGGTGATTAGCTGGGCTAGTTTAGCACGGGTCATTCGGGGACAGGTACTATCAATTAAAGAGCGAGAATTTGTCCAAGCTGCGCGTGCAATGGGTGGGAACCCAATTTATATCATCATCCGCCACGTTTTACCGCAAACGGCTAGTTATGTAGTTATCTCTGCGACTCTTGCAATTCCCAGCTTTATTGGTTCTGAGGCAATACTGAGTCTCATCGGCTTGGGAATTCAACAACCAGATCCATCTTGGGGAAATATGCTTTCTCTGGCTAGCAATGCTTCAATTTTAGTACTGCAACCTTGGTTAATTTGGCCGCCGGCTGTGCTGATTATCCTCACAGTGCTAGCATTCAACTTACTCGGTGATGGGCTGAGAGATGCCCTCGACCCGCGTAGTTTGCGGAGATAAGCCCTTAGAATAGCAAATATTCCGGCGTAGCCAACCGTAGGCGATCGCTGAAATAACAAATGCTCCGGCATACCCAGCCATAGGCGATCGCTGAAATAGCACCAACAGAATTGTTGACGGTAGTTTCTACTTTAACTTGGATGTTGGATGGTAATTTCAGTCTTCTGTTTAAAAACGAAAGGGAGTATTCGTTTTATGGCTTACAGCAAGTTTAGTTTAGCTAAAGCAAAACAAGAATTTAGTTTAACCACATTAGAAAAACGCGATATTTTCGCTGCTGTTCCTGAATTAACAGCGAGTAATTTACTTGCAGAAACACTCAATTATAACCTGGAGATCGCTTTAGGGAGTAATAGTGAAAAAGCTCGTTCTGAGTTAATTATTGCTCCAATTTTAGTTGATTTACGCCGACAATTACACGAACAAGTTAGTTTATTTTCTGGAGTAGATTTTACTGTCGACAATAGCAAAGCATTAAACGGCACTTGTGATTTTATTATTACTAAATCTCCAGAAATTCTAATTTTGACAGCACCAGTAATTACAGTTGTAGAAGCTAAAAAAGAAAATATAAATGGGGGTTTGGGTCACTGTGCGGCGGAAATGGTAGCAGCCCAAATTTTTAATGAGCAAGCTGCAAGTGAGATTAAAACAATTTACGGAGCAGTCACAACGGGCAGTATTTGGCAATTCCTCAAACTAGAAGCACAAACATTGACCATTGATTTAAGCGAGTATTATCTCAAAGATGTGAATAAAATTCTTGGGATTTTAGCCAGTGGTATTTCAATACGGTTCGGATAAGGTTTTTTCATGACAGATTCTAGATCACAAAGACGCGATAAATCGCCGTCTTTACAATAATCAGTGCTTTGTAGAGACGGCGATTTATCGCGTCTCTTGCCTTAACCGAACCGTATTGAGTGGTATTTCTCAAGAAATTTAACAAAATGTCCAACAGATTAATAACGAATTCGCGGATCTACATAAGCATTTAAAATATCAATCAAAATGCTGGCACTCACAACGATCGCACCAAAAAACACCAGCACTCCTTGAACTGTAGGATAATCGCGATCGGCGATCGCTTGATACAATCGATTGGCTAACCCAGGCCAAGAAAATGTCACTTCGGTCAAAATCGCCCCACCCAACAGAGACGCAAAAGTTAATCCCAAGACTGTGATCACTGGGATTAGGGCATTCTTTAAGGCATGGGAGGCTAAAATCTTATTTTCACCAATACCTCTGGCTCTAGCGGCTTCTACATAATCTGCTTGCAAGGTTTGTTTTAAATTCACTCTTACAATTCGCTCAAAAATCCCACTGAGCAAAATTCCTAGTGTGAGACTCGGTAACGCAAGATGGTGCAAAGATGTGAAAAATTGGGTAAAGTTTCCACCGAGTAAGCTATCAATTGTATACAATCCTGTTACAGTCGTGGGAGCCGGAAGATTAGGCGGAAAGCGATTGGAATTAGGAAACCAACCCAATTGGACTGAGAAAATCAACTGCAAAAGCATTCCCGCCCAAAACATGGGGAGTGCGTAGGTGATGATACCAAATAAGCGCCCCCCGACATCAAAATATGTTCCAGGACGGGAAGCCGAAAGAGTCCCAACCGCAATTCCGACGATGAGTGCAACGGCCATACTAAATACTGCTAACTCCACCGTCGCCGGGAAATATTGCGCAATTATGTCCCAAACATTCTCTCCGCGACTCATTAAAGAGGTTCCCAAATCAAAACGCAGTATGCTTCCCAAATAGTTTAGGTACTGTAGCCACAGAGGAAGGTTTAAACCTAGTTGTTTTCGCAATTCTTCTTTAGCTGCTTCTGGCGCACGTCCACCGAGAATTGCATCTGCTGGATCTCCTGGTGTTGCTCTTAGTAAGAGAAATACAATGGTGATAATCGTTAATAGCTGAAGTGGCGCGAGAAGCAATCGAGAAACAATGTAATATTGTAAAGCTTTAGAGCGAGACATATTTAGTTAGGAGTTAAGGTGAATTATTGAGGCGATCGCTTGTCTTACCTCTAATTTATCTAAAGGCTTTTGATTCCGGTTTAATACCAGATAACTTACTACACTACCCTCAGCTGCGATCGCTTGCCGCTTAATTGTTAACTCATACTCGCCTGTAGTTTTTGCCGAATCTACTATATCAGCTAGTAAGAATGAGGGTTTTCCTTTATTTTCAATAAAGCGCTGGATGGTAAACGCCATTGCTTTAGCATTGAAGGGAGTTCCATCGTGATAAACGACTCCCTGACGTAACGGAATGGTATAAGTTAAGCCATCTTGACTGACTTTCGGTAATGCTGTAGCTAGCTGGGGCTTAATTTCTGTGCTTCCTGATTCGTAGGTGTAGAGGCGATCGCTCATATTAAACACCAAACCTAAAGATGCTAACTCATAAGCATCAGCCGGATCAAGGGTTCTTGGCTTTGCTCATCACCTGTAGGGCTATTTACAGAACCGGATGGTGGCGTAGCTGGCTGTGGACGAAGAGCGCAACTAACAACTAATAATAAACATAGACAGAACAAAGATAAGAATTGTGTAATTCTACCCCACCGTTTCACGGACAAGGAAAACCAGGTCATAGAGTTAAATTTTATGTAATGATCGGTCAGTGATTATACTATATCTTCGCTAGTTTTATAGCATTTATTACAATTAATTACTAATGTGCCCACTTTTGATACAGGGTTTTGCTCTAATAAATAGATATATTTGAGATTATTAAATGAAAATACTTAGAAAGTTGTGATAGTTGATTCTCTTAAATGCTAACTATAGTATGTAGAATTTTGCCATACATTAAGTTTAATACTATCTTTTGATGCGTAGAGTTAAGAGAACAGTACTTTAATATAAAAAATTCTTTTCCCTTATATCGTTCGCCTTTAAAGTTATCTTTTTTTCTTTTTCCATTTTTTTGATCATCGGTTCTATTAATTGTATAATTTCATTCTTTGTCGTGTATTTCCAATGCCCAGTCATATAGTTCTCTAATTGCATCGCTATTATCATAAGTTATAAGAAATTTGATTCTTTTGCAAAGTTGACAAAAGAATCAAATTAGTAGGTTGAGATCAGATGTTATGAACTTGTTATTTTTTCTACTGAGTCATCTGATGTAAATAATGATTTTTGCTATTAAAACGTGGACACTAAATTAGATAGCCTTAATTTAAAATATTATTAGTTATACATTAACAAATCAGATATGTACGATATGGTAAATAGCAAATAGAAAGTCCAAACAGTGAGACTAAGATCGTGAAGTATTTCTTTCTATCTGAGGGATGGACAGTTGCTAGAGTCTGGGCATCTGATGGACTATGGCAAATAACTGCATGGCGACGCCAACCAGATATTCAGCAAATGAATATTTGTTTAGTCGAACAAAACGAATTGCTATGGCTTTATCGAGTTGAAGAAGCCATTTTAACCGTAGAAGTCAAGCCAACAACACCAGTAATTGCCAGTAAAGCCATAGGCCAAGTAGTACTCAAGCGTCTGATGAGTGCTGAACAGGTAATTGAACGCCTGGGTACGGCTGAGGCGAAGTGTCAATTGCAAAATATCCAGTTGGTGGTTTAGTAGGGCATTGGGCGTGGAAAAGAGACAAGGGAGAGACTTGTTCAATAATTCCCCCTTGTCTCTCCTGGTAAAGAAAATATAAGCAAATTTAATCCCCGACTAGTGATTGGTAGCGAAAAAACTTTCAGATGCTACGCGATCGCATCAATTTACACGCTTGCAAACAATTCCATCAATAGTTACACTTTTTAAAACATTCTCATTTTTGCTTAGGCGATGGCTACCCTACGGGGTAAACCTCCCAAAGCGAGTAAGCATTGCCAAAACACCTACGCTGTCTGACTTTTAAGATTAAGCTGTGGTAAGACTCTGGCTCTGGCAATAACAAAAAACAAGAGAGAGTTTTCTGAGTGACGGCTTTCGTCTCTCAGAACCTCAGTAAGAAAATTGCTTTGTAAACTAACTCATAGAGGAGGAGCGTAGTCAATGGGACTACCCTGGTATCGAGTACATACAGTCGTTCTGAATGATCCAGGTCGGCTGATTTCTGTACACCTCATGCACACAGCCTTAGTAGCAGGCTGGGCTGGTTCGATGGCACTCTACGAACTGGCTGTTTTTGACCCTAGCGATCCGGTTCTCAACCCGATGTGGCGTCAAGGGATGTTCGTACTGCCCTTCATGTCACGTTTGGGTGTTACCCAATCTTGGGGTGGTTGGAATGTTACTGGTGGTCCAGCAATTGATCCTGGCTTCTGGTCATTTGAAGGCGTTGCTGCCGCTCACATTGTTCTTTCCGGTCTTTTGTTCCTAGCCGCCGTATGGCACTGGGTTTACTGGGATTTGGAACTCTTTAGAGATCCCCGCACTGGTGAACCCGCCCTAGACTTGCCAAAGATGTTTGGCATTCACCTGTTCTTATCTGGTCTACTTTGTTTTGGGTTTGGTGCTTTTCACCTCACGGGACTGTTTGGTCCAGGGATGTGGGTTACTGACCCCTACGGTATAACTGGTGCCGCGCAAGCAGTAGCACCGGAATGGGGCCCAGATGGTTTTAACCCATATAACCCTGGTGGGATTGTGGCTCACCACATTGCCGCTGGTGTTGTTGGTATTATTGCAGGCTTATTTCACCTGACAGTCAGACCCCCGGAACGGCTCTACAAAGCCCTGCGGATGGGGAACATTGAAACAGTACTTTCTAGCAGTATTGCAGCAGTCTTCTTTGCTGCTTTCGTTGTTGCTGGTACTATGTGGTACGGTAACGCCGCCACACCCATCGAATTATTTGGCCCTACCCGCTATCAATGGGATCAAAGCTACTTCCGTCAGGAAATTGATCGTCGCGTTCAAACTAGCGTTGCTGAAGGCGCAAGCCTAACGGCAGCTTGGTCGCAGATTCCAGAAAAGCTGGCTTTCTACGATTACGTCGGCAATAGCCCCGCCAAAGGCGGTCTATTCCGTACAGGTCCGATGGTCAAAGGTGATGGCATTGCCCAGTCTTGGCAAGGTCACGCCGTATTCAAAGATTCTGAAGGACGGGAATTGACCGTGCGTCGTCTCCCCAACTTCTTTGAAACCTTCCCAGTGATTTTGACTGATGCAGATGGAATTGTCCGCGCTGACATTCCTTTCCGTCGGGCAGAATCTAAGTATAGCTTTGAGCAATCTGGTGTCACCGTTAGCTTCTATGGTGGCGATCTGAATGGTAAGACCTTTACAGAGCCAGCCGATGTGAAGAAGTATGCTCGTAAGGCTCAAGGCGGTGAAATCTTTGAATTTGACCGGGAAACCTTGAACTCTGATGGTGTATTCCGCACCAGTCCTAGAGGTTGGTTTACCTTTGGACATGCTGTATTTGCTCTGCTGTTCTTCTTTGGTCATCTCTGGCATGGCGCTCGGACAATCTACCGAGACGTATTTGCTGGTGTTGATGCCGATCTAGAAGAACAAGTTGAATGGGGTCTATTCCAGAAAGTGGGTGACAAGTCAACCCGCCGGAAGGAAGCTCTCTAATTTAAGTGCTGAGTTATCAGTGCTGTGTTTCGAGTTAAGGCTCTGACTCAGCACTCAGCACGGGCGAAACGCCCCGCTACCGCTAACAGCACTCATAACTTTAATTACTGGCTAGATAGGCAGAAAATCGTAATATGGAAAGCGTTGCGTACATCTTGATTTTTACACTCTGTATAGGTACTATCTTTTTTGCGATCGCATTTCGCGAACCCCCTCGTTTTGAGAAAAAAGATAAGTAGATCCTATTCCCAGACCTTTAAGCGGATTTAATATTAATATCCGTTGCTACCAAGGATAGTAGTAACGGATATTATTATATTTGTCCTTTGTTGGTTCTAACTACTAAGTAAATAACCAATCATTTTAAGATTGTGATATAATTTCCGATCTTTGGACTAGATATGTGTTAATACTAGCTTTTCTGCGCTAGGATGAAAAAGGTCTTAAGTGTAAGCTGCCATAAAAGCGCTTGCATAAGACATCGCGCTTATCGCCCAAACTTTACGGAGACTAGAACCAGGAACAAATTAGCATGGTCAATCAGAATTTAACCGCTACAGAAATTGGATTCACTCACGAAGATTTCGCTGCTCTACTTGACAAATACGATTATCATTTTAGCCCTGGTGATGTTGTACCAGGAACAGTATTCAGTATAGAGCCGCGCGGCGCTCTGATTGACATTGGTGCTAAAACCGCAGCATATATACCTATACAAGAAATGTCTATTAACCGGGTAGATAGCCCGGAAGAAGTTTTACAGTCAAACGAAACGCGGGAATTTTTCATCCTTACCGATGAAAACGAAGATGGACAATTAACCCTTTCCATTCGCCGTATTGAATATATGCGGGCTTGGGAGCGCGTGCGACAGCTGCAAGCAGAAGATGCTACTGTACGTTCTGGCGTATTTGCAACCAATCGCGGCGGAGCATTAGTACGGATTGAGGGATTACGTGGATTCATCCCAGGTTCCCACATCAGTACCCGCAAACCTAAAGAAGAATTGGTAGGCGAGGATCTGCCATTGAAATTCCTAGAGGTGGATGAAGAACGTAATCGCCTAGTTCTATCTCATCGTCGGGCGTTGGTTGAGCGCAAGATGAACCGCCTAGAAGTCGGCGAAGTAGTAATTGGTACTGTTCGTGGCATCAAGCCATACGGTGCTTTCATCGACATCGGTGGCGTCAGTGGTCTACTGCACATTTCTGAGATTTCCCACGAACATATTGATACGCCTCACAGCGTGTTCAATGTCAATGATGAACTGAAAGTTATGATCATTGACTTGGATGCGGAAAGGGGTCGGATTTCCCTATCTACCAAGCAGCTAGAACCCGAACCCGGCGACATGATTAAAAACCGGGATTTGGTTTACGATAAGGCAGAAGAAATGGCTGCTAAGTATCGTGAACAGCAGTTAGCCAAGCAGCAAGGTGCTACTGCTGCGCCGGCTGCACCTGCGGAAGTTGTAGCAGACGAAGAAATAGAAGTTCCACCAGCAGCAGAACTTGACGAACAAATTCCAGTAGTTGCGGAAATTGAAGAAGAGATTCCAGCAGCGACGGAGACTGAAGAAGAAATTCCAGTAGTTGCGGAAATTGAAAAGGAGATTCCAGCAGCGACGGAAACTGAAGAAGAAATTCCAGTAGCTATTCAAGAGTAATACATTTATAGCTTTACTTGTCTTTAAGTAAGAGTATCACATCATGTTATAAAGAGGGTTTTTCCCTCTTTTTTTCTGTGGAGAATCAGTAAAAGTTAAGAGTTAAAGATTGTGGCAACCATTAAATGTAGAAATATCATTTTTAATAATATCCAGGCAATTTTGTTTGACAAAAACGGTACTCTAGAAGATTCTGAAACGTATTTGCGATCGCTCGCACAAAAAGCAGCAAGATTAATAGATGCTCAAATCCCTGGAACTGGGGAACCCCTATTAATGGCATTTGGTGTCAATGGCAATCTTCTAGATGTGGCAGGTTTAATATCAGTAGCAAGCCGCCGTGAAACAGAAGTTGCGGCTGCGGCATATATTGCCGAAACTGGTAGCGGTTGGTTTGAGTCCTTAAAAATAGCCCGTCAAGCTTTGGATGAAGCGGAAAAATACATTGGACAAACTCCTTCACCACTGTTTGTGGGTAGCTTAGAAGTTTTGAAATCCCTGCAAGAAGGCGGACTAAAACTCGGTATCCTGTCAGCTGCGACAACTGAGGAAGTACGTAAGTTTGTCGCTAATCACCAATTAAGTGATTATATCCAGTTGGAAATGGGAGTCGATGAGGGACCGAGTAAACCAGATCCAGTGCTATTTTTGCAGGCTTGCCAAGCTTTGAAAGTCGAACCAGGAGCTACATTGATGGTAGGTGATTCAGTTGGTGATATGCAAATGGCGCGTAATGCTAAAGCCGCAGGTTGTATTGGTATCACTTGGGTAGGTAAGTCAGATAATGTCCGAGGTGCAGATGTGGTGATTAATCAACTTGATGAAATCCAGATTTTAGAGGATTAATTTATAAGCAAAATATTTTGCCGATATCATACTAATTCTGATATGTCAAGTTAAAGATGGTAGGATATTAATTGCTCCTCACAGTTGCTAAACAAGCCATGCAAAACACAGAAACGACGTTAAAACTGCGCCTGTGGACAGTAGAGGAATACCACCGGATGGCTGACGCTGGGATTTTTAGTGCAGATGAACGAGTGGAACTCCTAGAAGGAAAGATTATCTGGATGATTGCAAAAGGGACAGCCCATAGGTCAGCAGTGGGAAGAACAGACTACTTACTGAAAAATAGGTTAGGAAATCGGGCTTGGGTATCCATTCAAGACCCAGTAAAGTTAAATGAACGGTCTGAACCAGAACCGGATATTGCTGTCGTTAAAGTAGATCTACTGGACTATGCAGACCACCATCCTACCCCTTCTGAAGTTTATTTAATTATTGAGGTAGCAGATAGCAGCTTTAAACTAGACTGTGAAACTAAAGGAAAAGCTTACTCAAAGGCGGGAATTATAGATTATTGGGTGGTAGATGTGATTGGCCGGCAATTGCACGTCTTTCGAGAACCGGCTGAGGATGGCTATCAAAGTCAAGTAATTGTAGAGGCAGATGGGATTATTTCACCTGTACAGTTTCCTGATTTAAGCATTGCAGTTTTGGAAATGTTACCACTGTTGAGAGTAACTTAGAGGATGTTTGAAAAGTCCTCTTGTCGGTAGCAAAAGGTTCTAGATCCCCCTTCTTAAGGGGGACTTTGATTCCGGTTCCCCCCTTTTTAAGGGGAGCCAGTGCGTTGGGCGGCTCCCCCGACTTGTTCGCGCAGCGTCTCCCCTTGGGAGAAGCACCTGGCGTGGGTTAGGGGGGATCTGAAAGTGCCTAAACTTACAGTTAAACACTTTTCAAACAACCTCTTAGGTAAAAAGGAAAATATTTGTCAGCTACTGATAAAACTTATTCTGGATAACGCCAAATTTCAGTTGTGCCAACTTGTTCAAACATAGGCCAAAAAACTGGGTATAGAACTCTGTTACTTCCCTTCATATTCACCAAAACTTAATTTGATATTCACCAAAATTTAACTTGATTGAACACTTTTTGTGCTATGTCAGAAATGAATGCTTGTATTCAAAATACTATACCGACTTTGATGATTTTAAGTTAGCGATGCCTAGATTGGGCTGCGCCTACGCTAATTGTATTGCCACTGCTAAAAAATAAAAGCTGGATACGTTGCTAGCTGTCAATTTCCCATCTTTTAAAAAAGTCTAGGTTTTAGCCAACCCTTCTTTTAACTTTATAAAAAATGAGCTAATCGTCAGCTATTAGTTAATTTGTGTAAATAATTACAAAACATATCTCTTTGGAGAGATTCAATGTAGTTATCATGTTACAGTATGATTGTTAACAGCTTCTTATTATGTCAATTCTTACAGCAGTTTTCATGTATTTGAACCACATCTGTCGTAGGCACAGCATGCTGTGCCCCTACCGCGTGGTCTATTTACCTGAAAATAGTTGTAAATAAATAAAATACGCTGATAAATAATTTAGGAGCCAGAAAATAAATTCATTATTTGTTATTATTTTCTGTCTCCCTTAACCAAAGCGTATTGCAGACAAATAAGAATTGGTATAAATCCCCAAACCCCAAAGAGGCTGCTGGGTTAAATTCCTTTGTTTAGAAGTGTCTTAGGGAATTTTCAGTTGCAGCTAATGTCCAGAGGCAATTACAGGTTTTAGCGGAGTCCTTGTATGAAGATTTTAACTGCTTTTATTTCCAGTTTGACGCTAGTAAGTTTAAATGTTGTGGGTTTGTCTCAGGTACAGGCTCAACCAGTAGGATTTCAGTTTGAAAAAGTTCCAGTAACTCTTTTTGGAAATGGTTGCCCAGCCGGAACAGCAGAGGGAATTTTGAATGGAGATACTCTTTCAATAACATTTTCTGAGTTTGAAGCTTTAGCTGCACCTCCTAAGGTTGTATCAAAATCCTGCAATCTGCGGATCGGTCTGAATGTACCTTCTGGATTGAACGTTCAGCCAATTAACATCAAGTATATTGGCTTTGCAGATGTGCCTCAAGGAGGCAGTGCTGACGTAAATGTTAAAGTACTCTTTCAAGGTCAACAAATTCCAACTATCAATAATCCAAACGCAACGTTTAAGCCTAACTTCTCAGATGTTTGGAGCAAAGATGTAGGTATTATATTAGGGACAATAAATGCCTGTAAGAACCCAGTGAGTTCGATTTTTGGTATCAATACCAATCTGACCGCAAGAGCTAGAGGTATACCTGTAAATCAAGAAACTCAAATCAGAATTGATACAATCGACACCACAATCGGTCCTGTATTGTTCCAAATCAAGTTTGGTTTTAAACCTTGTTAGGTTTTTTAAATGCAGAGTAAGTTTTGCATTTAGTTTTTTATAAAAGCTGAACCCTCTAAAGCTGCTTTATCAACTTCTGGAAAGATTTCTTGCAATCGCTCTGAAGAAATCTTTGACTATCTGTCTTCAGAAATAGTATTGGCAACAAAATAGCAATTCTTAAATAAATGAAATACGCTAATAAATAATTTAATAGTCAGAAATGCCTTTTTTTTCCTATTTCTGTCTACCTTAACTAGAGCCTATTAAACACAATTAAGAATTGCTATAAATCCCCAAAACCTAGAGAGGCTGCTGGGGAAATTCCTTTGTTTAGAAGTATCTTAGGGAATTTTCAGTTGCAGCTTAATGTACACAGGAAATTACACATTTTCGCGGAGTGATTGGATGAAAATTTTAAGTGGTCTGATTTCCAGTTTGACGCTACTGAGTTTAAATGTTCTGGGTTTGTCTCAAGTACAGGCTCAATCACAAGAAGGATTTGAGTTTCAAAAAATTCCGGTAACTCTTGTAGGAAATGGTTGTCCACGGGGAAAAGCACAGGGAATTTTGAATGGAGATACTCTTTCAATAACATTTTCTGATTTTGAAGCTTTAGCTTCACTTCCTAAGGTTGTATCAAAATCCTGCAATCTGCGGATCGGTCTGAATGTACCTTCTGGATTGAACGTTCAGCCGATTAATGTCAAGTATATTGGCTTTGCAGATGTGCCTAAAAAAGGCAGCGCTGACCTGAACGTTAAAATACTCTTTCAAGGTCAAGAAGTTCAAACTAACGATAATCCAAACGCAACGTTTAAGTCAGGTTTCTCAGATGTTTGGAGCAAAGATGTAGATATTACATTAGGCACAATAAATGCATGTAATAAACCAGTGAGTTCGATTTTTGGCATCAATTCAACTCTGACGGCAAGAGCTAAAGATATATCTGTAAATGAAGAAACCCAAATCAGAATTGATACAATTGACACAACAATTGGTCCTGTATTGTTCCAAATAAAGTTTGATTTTACTCCTTGTGTTACAAATCAAACTTGATTTTAATCCTTGTGAGGTTTCTTAAATGCATAGTTAAGTTTTGCATTTAGTTTTTCTACAAAAGCTAAACTCTCTAAAGCTGCTTTAGCAACTTATCGGAAGATTTCTTCCAATCGTTCGGAAGAAATCTTTGACTGTCTGTGTTTAGGAATAGTATTGACAACAAAGCTGATAAACTCTCCTTATTTAATTATGAAAGTCTTAAGCACTCTTGTTTCTAGTTTGACGTTACTGAGTTTAAATGTTGTAGGTTTATCTCAGGTACAGGCTCAATCACAAGGATTTCAGTTTCAACAAGTTCCAGTAACTCTTTTCGGAAATGGCTGCCCGTCGGGAAATCCCCAACCAAGTTTGAAAGGAGATACTCTGTCTGTAAATTTACCTCAATTTCAGATTACAGCTTTAGCTCCTAAGGTTGTATCAAAATCTTGCAATTTGAGAATTGGTCTGAATGTGCCTAAGGGGTACAAAGTTAAGCCCATTAACATCAGGTATGTTGGCTTTGCAAATGTGCCTAAGGGAGGCAGTGCTGACCTAAAAGTTACATTAGTGTTTCAAGGCAAAAATGTTCCAAATTCTAGTAATGATCCAAACCCAAATTTCCCGTCTGGCTTTTCAAATGGATGGGTAAAAAATGTAGCTATTACACCAGATGCAATAAACGCGTGTGCTAACCCAGTGAATTCGGTTTTCGGCATCAACACAACTTTGATAGCACGTGCCAGAGATGTAGTTGCGGGGCAGCAAACCAAAATTCTAATTGATCGTGGCTATCAAATTAAGTTTACTTTTACTCCTTGTTAGGAGGGGCAGATATAACGGGGTATTTAGAAAGTTTGGACTTTGGACAAAAAAACGTGTTCGCGGAGAATATCCCCGAATAATTTATATAGACATCATAAATTACCTCAGTTATTTTAAAAACTGAGTTCAATGACTATAAAGCCAGGATATTTAGACAAGTCCGTAAATGGTTTAGAATTTCGCGCAATACTGCCAACTAAATTGAATAAGACAGTGGAAAGGACTTCGCATCTTTTGGCTTGACATACACTCGCTGTTTTGTTTGCAACTCTAAATCATTAAAGCGATCGCGTGTTAAATGCGCCATCACCACTTGTCCATCATCGAAAGTTAATTCCACCTGAATTTCCCAACCCAAATGTACCAATCGGCTGACTGTCGCAGGTGTAGTGGCACCGTTGGCAACCTTTTCCAAAATCACATCTTGCGGACGCAAAAACACTTGTGGGTGTGGCGCATCAAATCCGCTACTTTGAAAAATCTTCGAGGTGCTGGGTAATATGTTCACCGGACCGATGAAGCTCATCACAAATGCGGTAGCAGGATTATCGTAAATTTCTGCTGGTGTCCCGACTTGTTCGATCCGCCCTTTATTCATGACCACAACTTCATCGGAGACTTCCATTGCTTCTTCTTGGTCGTGGGTGACGAAAACCGTGGTAACATGAACTTCATCATGGAGGCGGCGTAACCATGCCCGTAAGTCTTTGCGAACTTTAGCATCAAGTGCGCCAAAGGGTTCATCTAGCAGTAAAACTTCCGGTTCTACTGCCAGCGCCCTTGCTAATGCTACCCGTTGTCTTTGACCACCAGAAAGTTGTGATGGATAGCGATCGCCTAGTCCAGTCAACTGCACCAATTCCAGTAACTGTTCTACCCGCCCTTTAATCTTCTTTGGCTGTGCCTTACGAATTTCTAAGCCAAAGGCAATATTCTGCCTAACGGTCAGATGCTTAAATAGGGCATAGTGCTGAAAGACAAACCCAATATTTCGCTGTTGCACACTTTGATATGTAGCATCCTTACCGATGAGCAAGATTTTGCCACTATCTGGCATTTCTAAACCTGAAATTAACCGTAGTAGCGTAGATTTACCTGATCCCGATGGACCGAGCAACGCAACTAGCGCACCACTCTTAATTTCCAGGCTGACTTGATCAACTGCCTTGAAACTCCCGAATTGTTTGGAGACGTTCTCAACTACTATGCCCACTGCTACTGTACCTCTGCAACTAAATCTACAGTTCCTTGCTAGGATTACTGTGTCTTATATATACCATACATAATTATTTATAGATGAACAAGATTTGGCTACTGCGGCTGCTGCGATCGAGGAAGCTACAATGAGGCGGTAATATTATGCTTGGCTCAAAAGGCGCAATAGCATCAACCTTTCTATCCCTCTTTTGTCCCTCTCCGGGAGGGTAATAGCTAGAAGCCTCATCAGGCAATCAATACAAGCTATCCTATTAGAAAAAAATGGGTGTTGTATTTGTTATTAGAAAAAAATCGTGTGAACCCTTGGTAGATAAAAGCTCTAGAATTCAGAAATGGCAAATGTTTTCGGAGAGTGACAGAAGAGGGCTATAGGACTCCTATTTGATTTCTGAACAAGACTGCGAAATAATACGTAAATGTATACAAGTCTAATAAGCAACGATGATAAGTCCGCATTTACCAACTGGGACACTTCCACCAGGAGTATCCCGGCAACAGTCAGCAGAGCAAATAGCACTTTACGCGATCGCGGAACTACAAGATTTTATAACTCTGCGTCCAGATGCGCCTGAAGTAAGGAAAGCTTTGGCAGTAAAGTTGGTTTATCAAGGTTACTTGTATGATGAGATTCAAACAATTCTAGACGTATCACGAGGGTCAATAACAGCTTGGAAACAATCCTACGTTCCAGTTGTGAACGAGCGAGATAAGCAGACATACTATGGAGCAGTTGACTATCTCCTTGGAGAATTAGTTCTCAAAGCAAATGAAGCAGGAAACTCAAAAAATACTATCGACTACCTAGAATACTTACTAGCTAACTCTCCCGACCAGCGATTACTAATTTTTTGGGATGGGGCTAGCTACCACTGTTCCAAGGAAATTAGAGGTTTCTTAGACTCTGTTAATCAAAGCTTACCAACCGAGCAATGGAAAATACACTGTGTCCGTTTCGCCCCTAATTGCCCAGTACAAAACCCGATAGAGGATATTTGGTTACAAGCCAAAACATGGGTTAGACGTTTTTGTGCTTTAGCTCCTTCATTTTCACATTTAAAGTGGATATTTGAGTGGTTTATTAGACACACTACCTTTGATTTTGACACTCTACAGATGTACGGAGCTTATTCAAAAATCAAATAGGACTCCTATAGATGTTGCAATAACTATAGCTGTTAATGCTATTAGTGATGAAAATGCTCTAAATTGGTTTAATCATTGTGGTCTGTTTGTTGAGCCTATTAGGTAGTTTTTATTGTGGCTGCTTTGAATGCAAACTGCTGTAAGAGGGCTTTCGATAATATTCGCAGGTTCAGCCATCTCTGCGTTAGCGAAGCTCCTCCCTTTTCCCTTTGGGAGGCTCGCATAAATTCCTACCTTACGATTCAGATTTTCAAATCAGCACTCCATAACCAGAAGCTATATCTTTTACATAGCAGAGGATTTAAATATATCTGCATTATTTGAGCCTTAACTGAACCGTATTGGAAGTAATCCTTCATTGATTCTCGTCGTGCTGTTCTGCTAATTTTTTTGTCTGTAGCAAAACCTGCTGCATGTGTGCGGCAAGTTCTGCTTCATTAACCTTTTCTGCTTCCTCATTCAAAGGATGCCAGTTTCGGCTAAAAGTAAGAATCAAGGGATCGCTAGAGTTTTCAGTAGGTATATCTATCTTGTTAAGAAGATATCCTGAAAACAGAGGATGATCCACCAAAGTAGATTTTATTTCTCTGACTTGCTCGTTGATAGTGATTCTTTCTTTCACGAGCGTGCCACGAACTTTTATTTCCCGCAGCATACCATTCTCATTCTTTTCAAAAAAATTAACCTCTTCAACATCCGCGATATAACTTCGAGGATCTTCCAGTTTCTCCAGCAATATTTTCCAAAGAGTTGTTAAAGAAGCGTTTACCGGAGTGCTAAATGTGCTGTATGGCATAAGTTATCACCTTAGATGATTGATTTTTTAAACTCAATTTTTTGCTTTTTAAAGTGAAATCAAGTGAAAAATGCCTGTTTTCCTGATAAGTAACTGAAAAAATTAACTTGAAATTCTTACAGGTTATGACTTACGCATGGACAGAAATCATCAAATATGGAGTATCAATTTTCCATTGTTTGATAAGGTGGGCAGTGCTCCTAGCGGATCTTTAAATCTGTAGAATTTGAAGAATGCACTGCCTACCCTGTTTCTGTGTGGTTCCAAACCGTGTCGCAGTGTTAGTACACGTGATGGTCAATTTGTACCATAAGTAAGTCCTACAGGTAAAGCTTTCACAAATAATCAGGTTGACTTATCACTTTTGGTAAACGAGAGCCGTTTGCTCCCTATATACTACAAGCCTGCATTTGAAGCATTAACCCGCCCTACAGCTGACCAGTCTATGTCACCGTCACCCCGCGCTACCCCTGAAAGGAAATGATCCCGTAGCAAGCTAGCCAGTGGTAGGGGCACAGCAGCACTTTCTGCGGCTTCGAGGACTAATCGCACATCCTTCAGTCCTAAGTGCAGTTTGAACTCAGCCGGTTCGTACTGCTCTTCGGCAATCATTGTTCCTAAAACCTCGTAGACCGGCGATTTGAAAACTGCCGTGTTAATAATCTCTAGAAATTGTCGGGGAGATATGCCCGACTTTTGTATCAGCACAAAGGCTTCGCTCAAAGTCTCCAAAACTGAGGCGATCGCAAAGTTGCCCGTCACCTTAACCAGATTCGCCAAGTGAGGCTGTTCGCCTACTACAAACACACCCTGACCCATCGATTCAAACAAGGGACGGCAGCGCTCAATTTGCTTTGAGTCACCCGCACTCACAACCCATAACTTTGCCGATCGAGCTGTTTCTGGTCTGCCAAAAACAGGGGCAGCTAAGTATGCTTGACCGGCTGTTTTGTGTGCTTGCTCTAGCTGCTGGGACAGTGCTAAACTAATCGTACTCATCGACACGTGTACGGCATCCCTAGCAAGTTTATCAATTGCGCCGGGAATTTCTGTTGTACCGAAGATCACGTCTTTGAGGGCAGTATCATTGGCTACTATGGTGAGCAATACCTCAGCTTCCTGCACTGCATCGGCAGGTGAATCTGCTACTCTTGCCCCTAATTTTTGTAGTCTCTCAGTGGCGCTGCGGGTGCGGTTGTAAACGGTTAACTCGTGACCTGCTGCCAGAATATGGGGTGCCATTTCAGCACCCATATTGCCAAGCCCGATAAATGCTACTTTCATTTTAATTTCCTGTAATCAATTCCTTGTAATACTTAGCACTACAGTTCCCAAAGCTATAAATGCCACTCCAAGAGCAGCCATAAATAACCTTCGCATACTCATTAATCTCCAAAAAAAGTGTGGGGCTTCAAGTGTGCCAAAACATTGCCACAAGGCAATTTAGTATTAATACTAATTATTAAATAATACACATACATGAAAAATATATTTGATAAATTTTTGTAACTGCCTAGCTAGTAGTAATTGAGGCGAGAAAAACAGAGACATTACCAAGTAGCGCCTCAGTAATAACTTCCAAGAGATTAAGACCATGCTTAGAAGGAGTAGAAACAAAAGAACGAATATTGGCGAATGAAACTGCAAACTCAAAGGAACGAAAGCCGCCAGAAATTTTCTGCTTGCATTTCATCATTCGCAAATCACGTTCTGCTTGATTATTGGTAAAGGGAACATCAGGTTCGGTAAGAAACCGTAAAACATCACCCTGGAAATTTTGAAACCGCAACAGCAGGTTATTACATTTTGGACATTCTTTGACTGCTACTCTGTGTTCTGTGACTATAATTCTTGGGACTGGTACATCAAATACTTGTCGCTTAATAATTTTTTTGACTCCTACAACCCCAATATCACATCCGCATCCTGGACATGAGCATGGTGTTGGATGTTCTACTATTTTCTCTGGCTCCAATACTTGTTCTAATGTCTGCCCTGGATGACCTATCTGTCCTCCTGATGGCCGCTTTCCTTTTTCTCTTAAACTTTTTGTCCGTATTTTACTTGACTTTTTGAGTCCGTCGCTGGCTGGTGGTTTTGAGCTTGTTTGGCTATCTAGTCCCAAACTCCTCTCTAGCTCTGCTATCCGTTCCCGCAGTGCTTGATTTTCTTGCTCCAGCCTCTCTATTTTTTGCTCTTTTTCTTCTGGACTCATGTTTGAACACTACCATCTTTCTTCCCTCGGCGGAATATCCCTGACTTTCCTACCTGGGCAGTTACCATTTTTTTACATCCAATTCTTGAAGGGATTTCAAAGATAAATAAAGTTTTGAAGAAGATGCGGTAAACCTAAGTAAAAGTTTCGAGGTTATGGTAATCTGAGTCGTAAAGTAATCCTAAGTATTACGCCCCTAAAAAGCAAAGAAACAGAAAACCTCGCTAAGGCTACAGCGTAAATGTAGTATCG
The DNA here is from genome assembly GCF_054880495.1 of Nostoc sp. NCBI lineage: Bacteria > Bacillati > Cyanobacteriota > Cyanophyceae > Nostocales > Nostocaceae > Nostoc > Nostoc sp. Next base: position 18,815 of record NZ_JBTYKD010000224.1, on the reverse strand, counting down.
CAAGTCCATCAGTTTTACCACCCTTGCTGCCGCTGTGGTAAGGGCATACCGAGAGAAAAGTCAAGCAGTCAGTGTAATAACTTGACCCATCAGAACTTTTCAAAAATCCTCTTAGAGAGGTATATTTCAAAACGTCTTTACTTCAATTGGGAAATTATATGACACTTCCGAAAAAACTGACTCTGAACGCTCTTACTTTGGCCGGGTTAGTAACATCCACCCTATTGATGGCTGAATCCGCTAATGCGGCTAAGTTTGACTTTTCTTATTCTGCAGAAGGGCTTTATGCCAGTGGGGTACTCACAGCAACGGATCTAGGAGATGGAAAATATCAAGTAATTGATATTGTCGGGGAACGAAATGGAGCTAGTATTTCGAGCCTGATTCCTTCAGGTTTATTTAATAACGACAACTTCATTTTTCCGTCTCAAAGTAGCGTAGTTGATTCCCAAGGTTTTGCCTATCAGGTCGGTAATAATGTTTCGGTTTTCTCAAGTGACTCCGGTTACAGGGATTTTTCTCTGAACCCCGATCGTAGCACCACCTCCACTACGCTCAACTCATTGACGATTAAGCCCTTTGAGACTCCAACCTCTTTGGTTACTTTTGATTTTACCCAGATATATCCTCAAGGCTCTGTTAGTGGGACGTACACGGGGGCGATTCAACCTGATGCCAAATTTTTGACAGCCTCCGATCTTACTAATTTTTCTGTTTCTCTAAAGAATTCGGGGTTTACCCCATCTTTTGCGGATCAGATACTGACTTTATCAAACGTTAAATCGCTTTGTAGACAGTTAGCCGATATTCCCTGTCCGAATGGTACAGATGTCGATATTACCTATCTAGTTGACGGTCTGCCTTTAGTAGTCAGTGGTAGAAAAGGTTCAAACACGGCAACAGCTACGTTAAATGGGGTATTCTTCCCGACACCACTTGAGAGAATTGAAACGATAACAAGAACATCCATAAGCGTTCCAGAACCTTCTTCAGTTGGAGGCTCCGTGGCAATGGCAGGATTGGTAGGAGCCTTTCTACTCCGCAAAAAGCTGATCTCTCGCCAAACAGCAGCGACAAGCCTGGATTAAAACCAGTGAACATCCTCCCTCACTATACCGCTTGCAGTTAGTGAGGGCTTTCCGAATTCACAGACGGGCATTTCTGCTTCAGAGGCTGAGTAACCTCTAAGCCTCTGAAGCAGACTGATAACGTGAGTCCCACGTCGCTTAATCCACGCTCTAAAATATTCAGTGCAGTATTCCAAAAACCCTTGCTGCGCTTTGTTCATTTTTTGTACCAAATCAGAAGTGTTGAATGTTAAGAAAAATCCGATAAAAATAGCCAGAAATATGGTATTGTGGGGCGAATGCTTAAAATATATTAGTTTGATTGTGATTATAAATTCATTTGCCAAAATTGTCAAAGATATCCTGAAAAGCCTGCCAAAAAACGATTATCCAGTATTGAATAGTCGTCTATTCTTTGAGTGCTGGCTATCCTATGCCCTGGATAACAGTTTAACAAGTATGCGAGATTTATTTCAAAGATTAAATAACACCGGATTTGAAGTAGATATTTCTGCATTTTATAAGGCAAGTTCTCACCGTAGTCAAAAACCCTTTCAAGAAATTTATCAGAAATTGAATGAGTTAGTACAGAAGAAAATTCACAAAAAATTACACGATAAATATGCTATTTGTCCTATTGATTCAATAATTATTACCCTGAGAAGTAAATTGTTATGGGTTTTGGGTCATCATCAAGTGAAACTTTTTAGTTCTTTGAATTTAGCTACAGTTAGCCCAGAAGATAACTTCATAAATTTTGGACACGATCATGATTATAAATTTGGTTCAAAGATGATGTCTAGTCTACCAACTAATGCTGTAGGGGTAATGGATAGAGGCTTTGCAGGATTAAAATTTATCCAAGAATTGGTACAAGAAAACAAATATTTTGTTTTGCGGATTAAAAACAATAGGAAACTAGAATTTGAGGATGCAACTGGATTAGTCAAAGTAGGTGCATCTGATGATGCTCAAGCTTATAGAGTTATTAATTTTTGTGATTTAGAAACGAAAACTGAGTTTCGCTTAGTGACTAATTTACCAGAGTCGGGAAATGCAGCTGTTCATGATGATGAAATTAGGGATATTTATCGAATACGTTGGGGAGTTGAAGTCTTGTGGAAGTTTTTAAAGATGCACTTAAAAATTGACAAATTAATTACCAAAAACCTCAACGGTATCACCATACAAATTTACGTTAGTTTGATAGCCTATCTGATTTTACAGCTTTTATCTATTCTCGCACAATGGGGACATACACTATTAGATAAATTCCGCTATTTGCAATCTTGTATGTGTCAGAAAATCAGTTATGTTCATTGGTTTGAGGAGATGATGTTTTGTTGATTAATTTAAGCTTTTGAGACTTAGTGTAACTAAAGATGTAAAGTTTTATATCAGCATTCAACATTTCTGCTATGAATCAATTTGAAGACAGTTTGAATCTCCGTTCCGCCTTGGAAAACTCGGTTTTAGTTATTCAGAAGCTTGAAAGTCAATTAAATCAGCTAGAGCGAGAGAAAACTGAACCTATAGCAATTATTGGCATGAGTTGCCGATTCCCAGGAGCCAAAGATCCAGAGAGTTTCTGGAAAATATTGCGCTCGGGTACTAATATGGCTCGGGAAATTCCTGAAGATCGTTGGGATATCAAAAATTATTACAGTTCTGACCCAAATATCCCTGGTAAAATGCCACTGCGGTACGGCTACTTTTTAACAGATATCGACCAATTCGATGCAGAATTTTTTAGAATTTCTCCGCGAGAAGCTGGTGCTATCGATCCTCAGCATCGCTTGCTTTTAGAAGTCAGTTGGGAGGCGCTAGAAAGAGCCGGACACGTACCAGATAGATTGGCAGGAAGCCCCACTGGTGTTTTCATTGGTCTAACCTGTGAAGATTACAACGATATCATTCAAAAACGACCGCCCGAACTTAATCAACAACACGAATTGTTTTTTGTTACAGGCGTTAAATCCTACGCTGCATCTGGACGAATCTCCTACACCTGGAATTTGACTGGACCTGCCATGACGATTGATACAGCTTGTTCTGCTTCGTCAGTAGCTATCCATCAAGCCTGTACTAGCTTGCGTCAGCGCGAATGCGAAATGGCTCTGGCAGGAGGAGTGAATCTCATACTCGACCCGACCGTTCACCTCTACACCTACAAGGGCAAAATTTTGACTTTGGACGACCGTTGCAAAGTCTTTGATGCGAGTGCCGACGGATATGTCAGAGCCGAAGGTTGTGGCGTTGTAGTTCTTAAACGTCTATCCGATGCGATCGCCGATCGCGACAATATTTTAGCAGTCATTCGCGGTAGTGGCGTCAATCAAGACGGCGCGAGTTACAGCTTTTCTGCACCGAATGGGGAATCGCAGCAGACATTATTGCGTTGCGTTCTAGATCGAGCTAAAGTCGATCCTTCTGAAGTTAGCTATTTTGAAGCTCACGGTACGGGAACGGCAGTTGGCGATGCAACAGAATTGACAACCGTTCAACAAGTTTTTGGACCCTACCACTCAAAAAAATCCCCGATATTGGTCGGCTCGTGCAAAGCCAACATTGGTCATCCAGAACCAGCGAGCGGTATTGCATCTTTAATCAAATTGGTCTTATCCCTTCAAAATCAGGAAATTGCTCCTCAGATCAATATTAAGGAAATCAATCCCTGTCTTGACTGGGAAAAGACCTCAGTTAAAATTCCCACTCAGCTCACTCCTTGGTCAACCTCTAAGCGGCGCATTGCAGCCCTGAATTGCTTTGGTATCAGTGGCACTAATTCCTGTATGGTGGTGGAAGAATCTCCTGAAATTGCAACTGTAACCTCTGAGCGGGAACGTCCTGAGCATATTCTTGTTCTATCTGCCAAAAGTTCTGTAGCATTAAAGCACTTAGTGGAGCGGTATCGTCAGCATCTAAATAATCATCCAGAACAAGCACTCGCTAATATTTGCTTTACGGCTAATACAGGACGGCTCCACTTGAACCACCGCTTGAGTATTGTAGGAGCAACTCCTGAGGAAATCGGGGCTAAATTAACAGTCTTTGCTCGAAATGAGGAAGCTGTGGGGTTTTTCAATAGCGAAATAAATAATTCAGAACCGCCAAAAATTGCTTTCTTGTTCACCGGACAAGGTTCTCAGTATGTCCAGATGGGACGACAACTCTACGAGACGCAGCCAACTTTCAGGAACGCTCTCGAACAGTGCGATAAAATTTTGCAGTTATATTTAGAGAAATCCCTGCTTGAGGTTATCTATCCTCAAGAGGGCGGTGAGAACTCACCTCTAGATCAAACAGCTTACACTCAACCAGCTCTGTTTGCGATTGAATATGCTTTGTATTGTTTGTGGCAGTCTTGGGGCATTACTCCGACGGCAGTAATGGGTCACAGTGTTGGAGAATATGTCGCTGCTTGTATTGCCGGAGTTTTCTCTCTTGAAGATGGTCTGAAATTAATTGCAGCGCGAGGAAAGCTGATGCAGAAGTTACCAAATGATGGCATTATGGTAGCGCTGACGGCTTCCCAAGAGCGGGTGGCGGCTGCCATAAGCGAGTATGCAGGAAAAGTGGCGATCGCTGCCATCAATGGTAAGATCAGCACCGTTATTTCTGGGGAAGCTCAAGCAGTTAAAGCCGTTACGGCGAAGTTTGAAGCTGAAGGTATTAAAACTCTTCAGTTGCAAGTTTCTCATGCCTTCCACTCGCCACTAATGGAACCAATTATAGCCGAGTTTGTACAAGTTGCTAGCGAAATATCTTATTCGTTACCAAAGATTAGCATTGTCTCTAATCTCACCGGACAAGTCATTTCTGACGATCTGGCAACTCCTGAATATTGGTGTCATCACGTCCTTTTACCCGTAAACTTTTTAGCGGGTATAAACAAGCTACACAGCCTTGGTTATGAGGTATTTGTGGAGTGTGGGCCTAAGCCTCTTTTATTAGGGATGGGACGTCAGTGTTTGCCATTCGGGTTTGGAAGCTGGCTACCGAGTTTATCTCCAGGAAAAGCGGATTCGCAAATACTCTTGCAAAGTTTAGGACAGTTGTATGTAAGTGGTGCGAAAGTAGATTGGTCTGGTTTTGACAGAGATTATCCGCGACGCCGGGTAGTTTTACCCACCTATCCCTTCCAACGGCAACGCTACTGGCTGGAAACTGAAAACGACAAGGGTCATTCAACTGCATCTGTTCAACTTGTTAATCAAGTGAAGCCAAATATGGCTGATGATAAACAGGGGAATCAAATGCTTTCCACCAAATTAGTAAAAGTTTTGGAGCAGCAGCGGCAACAGCTCCTCGAATTGCTGCTGGAGGGAAAAGAAGAAGTGTTTGATCTGCCCAACAAATCTCACCAACTTAATGGACTTAATGGAGAGAGATATTTAAAGTCAACCGAAAAAATCAGTCAAGAAATCTCCTTATCTAATTTCAGACTACAGGCTGATATTCGGCAACAGTTGAAGGCGGCAAAGAGCGATCACAGTACAATCTTAACTAATTATGTTCAAGCTCAAGTGGCAAAGATTCTTGGTAGACCTCAGACTCAGTTGCAAGTTACGCGATCACTTATTGAATTGGGCTTAGAGTCGCTTTCAGCAATGGAGTTGAAGGAAAAGTTCAAACGAGAACTGGATGCGAACATTGATGTAAAGCAATTGCTAGGAGGCATCAGCATTACTCACCTTGCTGATGAAATTCTTCGCGAACTCAGCCTGGATAACGCCATGTAATTTGTAATTTTATATCTATTCAATTGAGAAAATTAGAGACAATAATTGGTTATGAAACTGATTGACCTTAGCGTTACAATGGAGCCTACAGAGGGCGAACCTGTTCCCGTTCAAATCGAGTATGTGAATCACGAAGAAGGAGCAGATTTGCTAGGTAAACCAGCGGGAATCGATCGCACGGCATTTCCGTCTGGCATGGGGTTATCCATAGAATTTGTGAAATTGACAACCCACTCTGGAACCCACATAGATGCTCCCGCTCATTATGGCCCTCTCTGTGAAGGACAGACCGCTAAAACGATTGAAGATTTACCCCTTGACTGGTTTTTCCATAATGGTGTGCTGATTGACTGTTCAGAAAAGCATACCGACAAACCGATAAATTCTGCGGAAATTCAGCAGAAGCTGGCGCTGATGGAGTACAATATTAAACCATTTGATATCGTATTATTACGCACTGGAGCAGACAGGTATTGGGGAAAACCAGAATATTTTACCACCTTCCGGGGCGTGACTCGCGAGGCGACTGAGTGGTTAGTTTTACGAGGCGTGAAAGTCATTGGAATAGATAGTTTTGGTTTCGATGCGCCGTTTCATCGGATGTTGGAAGAATACAAGGAAAAACAGCAGTCCAATGTTTTGTGGCCCGCTCACTTATATGGTAGAGAAAGAGAATATTGTCAGATTGAAAGACTTACTAACCTCGACAAAATTCCTGTAAATACGGGGTTTACCGTAGCTTGTTTTCCCATCAAAGTCCGCAATTGTGGAGCCGGTTGGAGTCGGGTTGTGGCGATCGTTAACGATTAAATAAACAAGGTTTAAAACAACCTTAATGATGTAGAGTCATCGCTCGACATGTAGGAGGTGTAATTAACTAAAAAATGGAGGAGCTTTAAATGGTTTCACAACTACCCTTGAAAGAGAAAGTATCCTTGATTACCGGAGGCAGCCGTGGGATTGGATTGGCGATCGCGCGCGCCTTTGTAGAAGCCGGTTCTCACGTCGCCATCGCCGCGAGAGACTTGGGACAACTGAATGATTCAGTATCTGCCTTAAAAAACTTCGCTAGCACCGTTGATTCCAACAATGGTTCAACAATTAAAGTTTCTGGCGTAGTCGCAGATGTGCGCGACCAAGCGCAGGTAGATGCGATGGTAGAAGATGTGATAAATATCTACAACCGCATTGACATTTTAGTTAACACTGCTGGACGCGGAGGCGGCGGTCCAACTGTTACCACCGCTCCCGATTTGTGGTACGACATCATTGACACCAATCTCCACGGAGTTTACCGAGTTACGCGCACAGTTATTGAGCGATCGGGCATGTTAGATCGACGTTGGGGACGGATCATTAATATTGCTTCTACAGGAGGCAAGCAAGGAGTTTTACTTGCCGCTGCCTATACTGCCTCTAAACATGGAGTCGTTGGCTTTACGAAATCTTTGGGATTGGAACTAGCTAAAACAGGGGTTACAGTCAACGCTATTTGCCCCGGCTTTGTAGAAACAGACCTGGCAGTAAAAGCGCGGCAAGTGTACGCACAAACGTGGGAAATCACCCCTGAAGAAGTGTTAAAACGCTTTGAGACGCGCATTCCTTTAGGGCGCTATGTAGTTCCTGAAGAAGTAGCACCGATGGCAGTTTATTTAGCATCAGATATGGCAGCACCCATACTGGCGCAGGCAATTAATATCTGCGGAGGGTTGGGGAATTATTAGGCGTTGCTGAATTACGACATGAATTATGCATGTAGAGACGCGACGCCCTTCGGATGACGCTCGTTCCTGGCTACCGCTTCGCTAACGCCAGTTGCCTACGGCGGGAAACCCGCCTGCATCACTGGACTCACCAGTCGCCTACGGCGGGAGACCCTCCTGCAGCGCTGGCTCAAATTTCGCGTCTCTACAAGGATTATAGATACCCAAAAAACAAAATTCATACATGAAATCAGCAACGCCAATTATTAAACAGAGGCATTTGTAAAGTAAAGCAATCGTGCTCTTTATTAATGCAGCAAGCTTTACCGAAACTTGATTTGCCAAGATTTGTCCAAGGAGAAGCATGTCTGAAGTTGCAGAACAAATTCCCATCACTGCCACAGAATCCCCGACACCCAATACCATTCTCGACGTGCAGCAAACAACCTGTTGTATCGTTGGAGGAGGGCCGACAGGGGCGGTTCTCGCACTGCTGATGGCACGTCAAGGCATTCCCGTGATGCTGCTAGAGGCACACAAGACCTTTGATCGCGACTTTCGGGGTGACGTAGTTCATGGCGGGGGCATGGAATTGTTAGATCAATTGGGTCTAACCGAGCGCTTGCTCGAGCAGATTCCCCACTCCACGGCTAAGGCAATTCAATACATTATTGACGGGAAAACCATTCCGTTCGTAGACTGGAGTCGCTTGAAAGGGACTCGGTATCCCTACATGACAATAATTTCCCAGGTCCAGTTGATTCAGTTTCTCACTGCTGAGGCAAAACGCTACCCAAACTTTCAGTTGCTTATGGGTGCAAATGTGCAGCAGCTAATTGAAGAAGATGGAATCATTCGCGGTGTCCGCTATCGGGGAAATGGTGGATGGCACGAAGTGCGATCGCACTTGACAGTCGGCGCCGACGGGCGCTTCTCCCAGATCCGTAAATTAGCCGGGATGGAATTAATCGAGACTGCTGCCCCACTGGATGTCTTTTGGTTTCGCCTGCCCCGACACACCGAGGAACCAGAGGGTCTGTTTGTACGCTTGGGTAACAAGCGCTTCCTAGTTACATATAACACCTATGACGGTAATTGGCAAATTGGCTACTACATTCTCAAGGGTCAATACCGCGAGATTCAGGCTGCTGGCATCGAGGCGCTGCGTCAGTCTATTGTTGAAGTAGTCCCAGAGTTTGGCGATCGCGTACAGCATTTGAAGAGTTGGAAGCAGGCATCGTTTCTCTCAATCAAAGTCGGCCGACTCGACCGGTGGTATCGCCAGGGCCTGCTTTTGATTGGTGACGCCGCTCACGTGATGTTGCCTATGGGTGGGATTGGCATCAACTATGGAATACAGGATGCTGTTGTCGCAGCAAACGTCCTGATCGAACCGCTTAAGCACGGCGAGGTGCAGCTAAATCATCTGGCAGCAGTGCAGCGCCAGCGCAAGTGGCAGATACAACTCATCCAGGAGTTGCAGTACTTTATGCAGAGGCAGGTGAGCATCAAAGCGCTGCAATCGGGTTATACGTTCAAACTGCCTATATATTGGGGTCTGCCGCCGTGGCGCGATCTGATTGCTAGGCTGCTTGCGTTTGGGGTTTTGCCACCGAATGTGAAGGCTGAATACAAGAAGATAAGTTATAACAACCCTTAAATAATTGCTATGTCCAAACAAAATAACACTCAATCGTCTCAAAATATGCCGCCACAGTTAGCACTATGGCCAATGATCAGTGCCTACTATGTGCCACAGTTGATTTATGTGGCCGCGAAGCTCGGTATCGCTGATATGTTGAAAGACGGTGTGAAAAATTGCGATGAGTTGGCAACAGCAACTGCAGCAAACGCGCGAGCGCTCTATCGCCTCATGCGCGCGCTTGCAAGTGTGGGGGTTTTTGCTGAAAAAGAACAAGGTTATTTTGCCTTAACGCCAGTTGCTGTTTATCTCCAAAGCGATATTCCTGACTCGATACGTTGGGCAGCGATTATGTTTGCGGAGGAACAATATAAAGCTTGGGGAGAACTTCTGTACTCCATTAAAACGGGAGCGAGTGCTTTCGAGTATTTGTACGGCATGGAGCTTTACGAGTATTATGCCCAAAACCCAGAACCGGGTGAGATTTTTCACAAGGCGATGACGAGTATTGCGATCACAAGAGAAGATGCCGCGATCGCGACTGGTTATGACTTTTCGTCCATTAAAACATTAGTGGATATAGGAGGGGGACGCGGAAGTACGATCGCTGAGATCCTCAAGGCTAACCCAACCATGAAAGGGGTTCTTTTCGATTGTGCTCCAGCCCTAGAAAGTGCAAAGGACTTAATAGAGGCAGAGGGAGTTTCGCAACGCTGCGAATTCACAGTTGGAGATTTCTTTGAGTCCGTGCCCAGTGGCTGCGATGCTTACATTCTCAAGCGTATTCTGCACGATTGGGATGACGAACGAGCCATTACTATCCTCAAAAATTGTCATCGCGCTATGGCAAAAAATGGCAAGATTTTGGTAGCTGAGCGGTTGATTCCGCTCGGTAATGAACCCTACGCGGGCAAATTGATCGATCTGGATATGCTGGTAATGACTGGGGGCAGTGAGCGGACTGAGAGCGAATGTCGCTCGCTATTTGAGAGGGCTGGCTTCCAAGTGACGAAAATCGTATCTATACAATCTGATATGAGCTTAATTGAAGGTATTCCGGTCTAGTCTTTTGAGTTAAGTCGGCACGGGTCTGTCTAAATGAGGTTGTGAGAAAATTTAGGAATGAACCGATTATTAGGAGTTTCCGAGCATCTAAGATGGCTGCTAGACCAAAAGTGGTCTTTCAATTTCGCTTTGACGGCGCGAGTTAGAGGGGCGATCGCCGTCAAAGAGCTAACTGATGCCCTAGCTTGGGTGCAGCGCCGACATCCCTTACTGGCTGTGAGAATAGCCGGTGACGACAATCAGCCGCCGCGATTTGTATCGGAAGGCGTTCCCCCAATCCCGCTGCGAGTAGTCTCCCGACCAGGAAATGACCATTGGTGTCTGGAAACTGAAGCCGAACTCTCACTTCCTTTCTCGTGCAGCACCGGACCGCTGCTACGTATAGTGTTTCTCCAGGGCGCTCGTGTGTCGGAATTAATTATCACTTGCCACCACTCCATCGGTGATGGTTTGTCAGCGATCTATTTAATCCGAGACATTTTGCAGGAGATCAGCACCCCAGGCAGCCGGAGCGAAATCTTGCCAGAATTGCTCTCTTGGGAAGAAGCTATTCTCATGTTTCAGGGCAGCATTAACAGTGATGCTCTTGTCCAGAATGCACCACAAGAGACAAAAGCCGCATCTAATACGGGCGTAGAGTTAAATCGCCTCAGCGACAAACAGACAATTCAAAGCAACCAGCGCTCTAGCATACTTCACTGGTGTCTCTCTCCAGAGGAAACTGTGATGCTTGTTTCAAGCTGTCGAAACCAACAAACCAGCGTTCACAGTGCTATCTGCGCTGCCTTTCTCCTGGCAATGGCAAAACAAGTGAATTCGCCAGAAAATGCACTTTACAAATGTGTCTCTCCGTGCAATGTTAGAAATTACGTTGTCCCAGTGATTGGTGAAGATTTTGGCCTCTATGTATGCGGTTTATTCACTGCTCACGTGATCGCTCCTGAAACCAGCTTCTGGGAAGTAGCGCAAGATGTTAAACACCAAATAAATGAGTTGACAGTACCAGAGAAAATATTTCAGTATATTCGACCAACCAAAGCTTTTCTCTCTACCCAGCCCGACCCGCAAATTGTGTATCAGCAAATAGCACAAAAGGGGGATTTATGTGTCACAAATCTGGGCTGCTTAAATATACCACAAGAATTTGGCTCTTTATATCTAGACGCTATCTACGGTCCAATAGTGCAGTCTTCAGAGAATATAAAAATTGTAGGCGTAACAACTTTAGGAGGCAAGATGTTTTTAACTTTAACTTTCTCAGAATCTGTTTTGCCACGATTGCTGGCGGAACAAATCAAGAGTGAAGCAATGCAACAAATTAAAGAAGCGATTTACTCAGAAACTTACAGTAAGAGTTTCGATATTAAGCTTACTTAAAGAACTTTCCATTCATAATGCTTGAGTGAGTGAGTGGCAAAAGAAAACTTTATAAAAGCTTTTAATTTTTTAACAGTTGAATTGACAAAATGGATTTAAAGGATATCTTGTATGCCCGAAGTTAGAGAACAAACTACCAAAACTGTTAAAGACCTTTTGATTCCCGATACCATTCTCGACGTGCAGCAAACAACCTGTTGTATCGTTGGAGGAGGGCCGACAGGGATAGTTCTAGCACTGCTATTGGCGCGTCAAGGTATTCCCGTAATGCTGCTAGAAGCACACAAAACCTTCGAGCGCGATTTCCGGGGCGATTTAATTCAAGCCGGGGCGATGGAAATTATGGACAAACTAGGTCTGACGGAGCGCTTGCTCGCGCAGGTTCCTCACTCCAAGACAGGCGAAATAGAATTCAGCCTTTGCGGTCAGACTGTTTCCTTTGCAGACTTTAGTCGCTTGAAGACTCGGCATCCATACATCACAATTATTCCCCAGGTAAAGTTAATTGAGTTCCTAACTGCTGAGGCAAAACGCTACCCCAACTTTCAATTGCTCGTGGGTGCAAATGTACAACAGCTAATTGAAGAAAATGGAATTATTCGCGGTGTGCGCTATCGAGGAAATGGTGGATGGCACGAAGTGCGATCACACTTGACAGTAGGCGCAGACGGACGCTTCTCGCAGGTTCGTAAATTAGCCGGGATGGAATTAATCGAAACTGCTGCACCAATGGATTTGCTTTGGTTTCGCTTGCCTCGACACCCTTCGGAGCCAGAGGGTTTGAGGGTACGCTATGGTAGCAAGCGCGTTTTAGTTACATACAATACCTCTGATGGGAATTGGCAGATTGCTGCCGTCATTCCCAAGGGTTCCTACCGTGAGATTCAGGCTGCTGGTATAGAGGCGCTGCGACAGTCTATTGTCGAAGTCGTCCCAGAATTTGCCGATCGCGTAGAGCATCTGAAGGATTGGAAACAAGCATCGCTCCTCTCAGTCCAAATGGGCAGACTCTCCCAGTGGTACTGTCCTGGTCTACTTTTGCTAGGTGATGCTGCCCATGTGATGTCGCCTCTGGGTGGAGTTGGTATTACCTATGCAATTCAGGATGCTGTGGCGGCAGCGAACATTCTGAGCGAACCGCTATTGTGTGGCAATCTGCGGATTTCTCATCTAGCGGCAGTGCAGCGAAATCGCGAATTAGCGATCAAAGTTATTCAATGGTTTCAGAGCTTTATGCAGAAGCGCATTACCGCTAAAGCAGTGCAAGCAGATAACTCGTTGAAGCTGCCAATATATTTGCGTTTGCGGTTTTTAAGCGATCTTCGTGCCAAACTGCTAGCGTTTGGGGTTTTCCCTCCTCATCTGAAGGCTAAATATAGATTGTAGATTGTCGGTTTCCATGCTGCCCTGTGACCATCTGAAAGAGCATTTATCAATTCAATCTGCAAAGTTTTTGTTTTTGTAAGTTAAACAAAGGAGTCGAAGAAAATGTTTGAGTCTGAAGAGCTGATTAAGATGAGAGCTAAACTGGCTGGGGAAGCTGGGGCTGCCTATCCTCAGTCGAGAAAACATGACTTTCAAGTCATCTATCAATACCTCAATCCCCAACCGGGAGAATACATCTTAGGATTTTGGGAAGGAAATGGCGTTTTTTGTAAGGCGATCGCCGAAGCAGTTGGGCCGCAGGGAAAGTATCTAGTTAGCGATCCTTCAGCCTATCTACTCGATCGCATAAAAGCCAGAGTGAATCTGCCGCAGGTTGAAGTTATAGTCAGTAGTTCTGAAGACTTAGACCTGCCTACTAAATCTTTGGATAAAGCTTGGAGTTTTGGAACTTTCCATGACGCCCTCTGCCAAACCCAAGTGGTTGCCAATATTTACAATGCCTTAAAACCAGGCGGATTATTATTTCTTGCTGACGTTTTTCAAGGAAATTCAGCAGCAAAATTTTTAGACTTGACAGTAGCCAAATACCGCGAAGGCGGACACGAGGCGAAATTCTTATCAGAAGAATTTTCTGATTCTCTCTGCTTTATTAATGGATTCAAGAGCGAAAAGGTTCGCATCGTAGACTTGCAGCAGAAATGGTACTTCGAGTCAGAAATCGATATCGGAGCGTTTCTGTATAAAGTTTTTGCGATGAACCTATTCCCTGGAGATGAAGCTGATAGAATCAAACAAACTCTTGTAGAAGCCAGAAAAACTCTCGAAATAAAATCCACCGCAGGGATGTACGAATTAAGTTGGCCCATGAAGGCCATTATGGCTGAAAAATGAAAATTCTGTCTTTCCTGCACTGTCCAGATGAATCCAGTTGGAAAAAACCCGCTTTCGTCACTCCACAGCAAATTTACACCTATCAGGACGTGCGCGATCGCGTGGCGGCAATGGTAAATTTTCTGCACGCCAAAGCTTTGATGCCCGGACAGCGGGTTTTAATGATTTCCGACCACGACGAATATGCAGTTTTCTTTTTCCTCGCTGCCAGTGCGCTTGGCATTCAGGTTCTTATTCCCTATAATCTAAAAGAAGCCGCGTTGCCCGAATGGCTGAATATTATCGATACAGCCCAACTCGACCATATTATCTACCTCAAAAAAACAGCAGCGGCAATTGACAAATTGCGGGCGTCCGGCGTCAATCTCGTTGAGATTGATCGGACTCAAATCGAGATACAGGACATGGCAGTTTCTGATATTGCGATCGCCACTCCTAATCCAGTTGAGAAATTCCTAGTTCTCTTTACTAGCGGAACCACGGGCAATCCCAAAGCCATCAGTCTTCAAGAAAAACTTATCGCCCTGCGGGTGCTAAAAGTATCGGCGGCATTAAAATTTCACTCTGACGCACATATAATGATGTCAGGGCTGATGAACAATACGACTGGGATTATTTTTTCCTTGGGTGCCCTAGCGCATAAGGCTACCCTCTTTTTTCCAGACAGTCCAGATGTCGCTGATTGTGGACCACAAATACAAATAAGCCGCATAACCCATATCATGCTGCGCCCAGTCTTCATGCAGCATTTCCTTGAGGATTCACGCACAATTGAAGCGGATTTGAGTAGCCTACAAGTAGTTGCTTATGGCGCTGCACCATTGCCTGTAAAAATACTGCTTGAAGGGCGGAGACTGATGCCGATTGAATGGATTCAAGGCTATGGTTTGAGCGAAACTTTCGGCCCTTTCTGCTGGCTGACGGATGAAGATCACAAGGCGGAACGATACCTCCACTCCGTTCATTGCGTCGGACGCCCCGATGATACAGTTGAAGTCTCTGTTTTCGATGCCGATGGCAACGAATTGCCATCTGGCGAAATTGGCGAGATAGCCGTGCGCGGATTGGGGATAATGTCCGGGTATTGCAACTTCCAAGAAAATACCATTCAGTCTGTGGGTGAATGGTTTTTCACGGGGGACTTAGGCACGTTTTCCAGCGATGGCTATCTGACCATAAAAGGAAGGGAAGCTGAAACCATCCTAACACCAAACGGCCACAAAATTTATCCCAGCGAAGTCGAGAATCTTCTGTACCGAATTCCGGGTATTGAAGAGGCAGTGCTTGTCGGTTGGTCATCTTCTGAAACAGCAGTAAAACATCCAGTTGCCTGCATTTATTATTCAGGAAACGGACGTAACAACTATGCAGATATGGCGAATGCGTTATCTGAAAGCTTCCGGAAGGCACTCAGCCCTGAAAAATGGCCTAATTTTCTTTACATATCGCCCTCAGCACTGCCAAAAAATCAAAACGGAAAAATTGTCAAACGGGATATTCTGCCGTTTATTAAACCTGAAACTCTTATAAAATTTCCTGAAAGTTGAGGACGCGATCGTGAAAGCAACAATACATTCTATCCTCTGCAGCACTCCCTCTGATGTTATCTATGGAATCATTTCCAACAGCGCGCGATGGCCTGACATTTTTGAGCCGTGTCTTAAGGTGGAATCCCTTGAAAAAGGGGACGGCTATGAAGTCATCCGCATTACTGCGGATGTAAACGGCGTGGAAATGCAGTGGGTTTCCCACCGGGTTTTACTACAGCATATTCATGGCATTGACTTTGAAACAAAACCTCCGTTGCCGCTGTTAAAATCCATGCAGGGTCGCTGGCGGGTGGTGCCGATAAAAAAGGGAGAAAGCCTGCTTTTCCTAGAACATAATTTCGAGGTCAAAGATGACGTGAGCGGTCTGGTGGAGGGCGTAACCACGCCAACGGAAGCCGTTGACTTTATGATGCAAGCGCTACACAGCAACAGCCTCAAGGAATTGAATTCCATTAAAGAACTCGCTGAAAAGAATAACTAGCAGGAAATAAAATTATGAAAACTACATTTCATTCGATTACATGTCATAGCCCAGTAGAGGCAGTTTATCAAATTATTTGCGACACTGCAAAATGGCCGGAGCTTTTTGAGGCTTGCATCAGAACGGAGGTTCTAGAAAAAGCGGAGGATTACCAACTGGTTCGCATTACAGCCCTGGAAAATGGGAAGGAAATGACATGGGATACGCACCGGACATTCTTGCCTGATGTCAATGGAGTTGATTTCTACCTTCCCAAACCCATGCTGCTGCTGACGGATATGCGAGGCTCTTGGCGGGTTGTGCCGTTAGATGGTGGTGGAAGTATGCTTTTTGTTGAGCGCAACTTTGCAGTAAAGGATAACGTGACGGGTTTGATAGAAGGCGTGACTACACCGGAAGAAGCCGTCGATTTTATGATGAAATTTATCCAGCGAAATGGCTCGAAGGAAATGAGCGCCATTAAAAGCCTAGTGGAAGGAAAAAACCAGCAGGAGGATGAATTTTCCGTCTCCTTTGAATCCAATCGCGTTCTGCTCTTTCCGGCGGCAGACATTTACAGTCTTTTAGCCGATGCGGCAAACTGGCCGAGCCTGCTTCCGCACTGTCACGCTGTTGAGATGCTTTACGATGACGGCAGCAATCAGGAATTTATTATGGAGGTGGGAACAGCGTATGGAAGCGAACGCATTCGCAGCATCCGCCGATGTCGCCCAGATGTCCTGACTATTGAGTATTTCCAGCCTGAACCGCCTCCGATCATGAGCAGACATAGCGGTCGCTGGAGGCTCAACAGTGTCCCTGGTGGAACGGAAATTTTCATCCGTCACGAGTTCCGAATCGAGCCGAATGCTTGCCGCAATTTATTGGGCGACGGCGATTTAGCATCCTACAAGCAACGGATTCAACATGCTTTGGATAAAAATTCTATGACTACCATTGAATCCTGCGGGCGTTTTCTATCTGGGAGGGAATCCTAATGAGTGTTGTTTCTATGCCATTGAGCGTACCAGAAGAAATCTATCTCGCTTGCCGATATTTTTTACCGCGCATTCTGTTCTGGCAATCTCAGTGGGGCGATTTGGCGATCGCTCTGAGTGACTTTCCCAAAGGCTGCACGGATGTGAGTACCCCAGAGTTCTGGGAACACTGGATGAAAGGTTGGTCACAGCTTGGCGATCGCTATGTTGCACAAGCCGAAACCTGCTCATATCAAATGGGGCGGCGTCAGCTGTTTCGCAGCGCAACAAGCTGCTACCACTGGGCGGAGTTTATGTACTTCTCCGATTCCGCTCGTAAGGGAGCATTGCGACAGCGCGTTAAGGATTGCTTTCTCAAAAGCTGGGACGAAACCGCTCGCCCCCTGAATCGGGGTAAAATGCAGTGGAACGGTGTTGAAATTCCCTACTATTTGCTATTACCTGATAACATTGACGAACGCCAACCGTTGCCCTGTGTAATCCTTTCCAACGGTCTTGATTCAGTTACGGAAGTTGAGGTGATTACTTTCGCTGAACATTTTGTGAACCGTGGACTTGCTGCCTTCTTGTTCGACGGACCGGGGCAAGGAATCAATCTCGGTCGTTCTCCAATTCCCGTAAAATTTGAGGAAGTGGTTGCCAGTATTGTTGATACCTTGTCGAAAAACGCACGCATTGATGAAAATCGGCTTGGTTTCTTTGGAGTTAGCTTTGGCGGCTATATTGCTTTGCGGGTAGCGAAACATTTGGCTAATCAATTCAAAGCAGTTGTCAATCTGTCAGGTGGTCCACATCTCACACCGTTTGAAAAAATGAAGCGCCGTCTCAAAGAAGATTTCCAGTATGCGTTCATGGAACCTGAAAAAACTGCTATGCCTGGTCTTTTTGATCGCTTAACACTGGATCTATCTGGCGGTTGCGAAACGAACGTTTTGTCAATTCACGGCGCTATGGACGATATTTTTCCCGTTCGTGGTATTCAAGATCTCGATCGTAAATGGGGCGATCACCACCGCGCGATCGTTTATGAACAGGAGGTTCATGTTTGCCTGAACCAAATCAATCAGTATATAGTAGCGATCGCTGACTGGATGGGATCGTGGCTTGCCCCTGACAGCGCAGCTTAAGTATTGACGTAAGAGCGATCGCTCTCTTGGAGGTTCATCTCACGCTCATCGCATTGCTCCCCTGTAGACATCACTTGTGGTATCTACTACCTTAGATTTTCAATCAAAATAGTTTGTCCTACACGCAAATTTACTATAGGAATCCTATTTGATTTTTGAAAAAGAGTACGAGATAATACGGTTGAGCGTAAAAGTGTAAAAGCAGACAATGATAAATCAGCATCTACAAACTGCAACACTAAAGACGGAAGTGGCAACTGCGATCGCGATCGCGGAGTTACAGAATTTTATCGCAGCTTGTCGTGATGGTCGTGAGGCAAGAAAAGCCTTGGCGGTCAAGCTGGTTTACCAAGGTTACTTATACGAAGAAATCCAAACTATTTTAGATGTGTCTTTAGGCTCGATAACAGGTTGGAAACAAGCCTACGAGGAATATGGAATTAATGGACTGCGGTTAAACCACAAAGGGAGGAAAAGCCACCTGAATGCCGAACAGCGAGAAGAGGTGTTGAGTTGGCTCTCTACAAAGGACTGCTGGGAAGTGGGGGAATTGGAGTATAAATTAGCCTTCGAGTATGACGTGGTTTATGAGTCAAAACAAAGTTATTATGACTTATTCGATGCAGCTGACATCAGTTGGAAGAAAACCACAAAGCTAAATCCCAAAGCTAACCCAGAGGCTGTGGCAGAAAAAAAAAAGAGATTGAAACACTAAGTAAGTCGGCGGGAAAATTTATAAGTATGTAAGGAAAATTTAACCAGAGGAATTAGAGTTAAATTTAATACGTTGTGTGCTGTAGTTTCCTC
>NZ_JBTYKD010000223.1:0-77766 GCF_054880495.1 Nostoc sp. | reverse complement strand
AATCTCCTGAGTAAGATATTGGCATCGGATCTAACAATAACTCCCTTCCCAGCCTACCGCAGTTTGTGGTTCAATTACCTGAAAATTGCTGTAAGCAAATATTACCTTATGTAAATAAATGTTACGATAGCTTTACAAGAATGAAAGGGGTGTAAACCGTACCGGCGTAGGTTAGAAATGCCGTATCTCCTGCTGAAAACCTTGATATCACTCCATTGTGGCAACCCAAGTAAAAACCTAAGTTCTAAAGTTTCTTACTAAGAGGTTTTTAAAAGCATTTTTAGCCTCTGCTTGTGGCTGGCGATCGCCTGCCGTAGGCGAAACAGCGCCATCGCTGTTGGAGAAGATGGACAATACTTTGGGCAAGAGTGGTGAGTGTCGCGGCGTGATGCTGGAGTTTGAGGATTGCTTACCCCAAAAAGTTTGCCCAACTGCTTGTCGATGCCCCGCAGTGGACTGAATAGATGGCGTGAGAAATCCGGGAGAAAGCGATCGCTAAAAGGTCAGTTCCTCCCAAGCAAAAAGAACTAACTCTTATCCAGCATCCAGAGATTATTAACTATGGGGGCTGTCTTTGAGCCTGACCAAAATTCTAGTCGCACACCAACGTCAGATAGCATATCGAGAACTCGTAGCGGTACACAGTGTAAACATTCTATTCAGGCATTTTCTACCACGGTTCCTTGGTGATACACAATCTTCCAACCCTGCGGTGTCTGTCGCCAGATCGTTGAGCGTCGGGTAATGCGAGTACCCTGAATCAGGGTATAGGTTGCAAGATAGTTTTCGGCGGCAATCTCAAGGCAATGGAAGTCACGAGTCTGCCATGTGTCTTCCTCTGGGCTGGCATAACGCTTCTCCATCTCATCCAACACATACTGCCGACTGTAACGCCGACCCGACGCACCCACTTCCCAAAATGTGGCTTCTGTCATCTGCTCAAAGTCGGCACGTGTCGTCCCCAACTCTGGACGATGAAAAATCGGTTCCCGTTGTATAAGTTCGTTCAAAACATTTAGTATCTTTGGATCTGTGACTAAATTAGGTTCCATATTCTTTGACACAACATCACAGTCAATACCCCCTAATATTAGATGGGGCAGATCAAAGTCCTTTGAACTTTTTCTGGAGAAATCTCAATGACCATTTCAATGTACCAAGCTTTAATACCCGTGTCTATTCGCACACTGAATAACCTTACAAACATTCTTGAAAAAGGTGCTGCTTATGCAGAAACTAAAAAAATAGATCCTTCTGTGTTGATTAATAGTCGTCTATCCCCAGATATGTTTCCATTATCAAAACAAGTGCAAATTGCCTCTGACATAGTAAATAGAGGTGCCGCACGGTTAGCAGGAATAGAACCACCTAAATTCGAGGACAATGAAGCTACATTTGGTCAACTTATTGATCGCATTCAAAAAACTATCTCTCATTTAAATACTTTTAAACCTGAGCAAATTGACGGTTCAGAAGAGAGAGAAATTACCCTACAGATGCGTGACAATACTCTTTCTTTTCAAGGAATGCCATTTCTCCTATATTTTGTTTTACCAAACCTTTATTTCCATGTCACAACAGCGTATGACATTCTTAGGCACTGCGGTGTAGAACTTGGCAAAGGAGACTTTCTTGGTCAGCCTTAATCGGAGCAGTATCTAACGCAATTTTTTCGAGAATTTCCGATCTTGCTTGGGTTAGTAAAAAATAGACTTCTTCACTTCTTGGCATTGTGGGGAGAAGTTTTTTCTTCAACATTTCCCTTTTCTCTTTCTCAGTAATTACACTAGCTTGAATTTCGCCGATTAATTAGTAAAATCTAATACTACATCAAATTCAATATTTGTTCGGCTATGAGTATGATTTCGTTTAGACCAATGATATTGGTTATTGACTCTCAAATATACAGTTGTTATCTTTCACTAGGAAGACGCTAACACACAACTGCTTCCGTAGGATGGTAAAAGTCGAAAGCTTGTAATCGCATTGCTCCCATTTGCAGTCAGCTATTGCAAGTAAAGCAGTTTAGGAGTTTTGAACATTATGAATCAGACGTTGACCCGTCCCCTGGCTGTTGTAACGGGTGCCTCAAGTGGTATCGGCTATGAACTCGCCAAACAGTTTGCTCAAAATGGCTTTGATCTGGTTGTCACAGCACTCATGCCGGGTCTAACGGATACAAACTTCTTTCACCGAGCCGGGATGGATGGGTGGTAGTAAATTTACTGAAGGCGTGAATAGTACCAATCAGCCAGGATATACCGGGCCTGCTCCACCACCGGGGCATGGACTTCACCATTACTATTTTTGGTTGTATGCCCTAGATGCAGAGCTTGGACTAAAGCCAAATATGAACCGCGAGCAACTACTTAATGCGATCGCTGACCATGTAATTGAACAGGCGCGGCTGGTTGGAGTTTATGAGCAAAAGTAAATAGCTAATCGACATTGAAGCTGCATAATGTCAATCTGGGTAGACACAGCCCATCGTAGACATTGCTCCATTACCAATCAATACTTCTCGCTTTGTGCATTTTTAATTCGGAATCGGGTTTTGGGAAAAGGGTAAAGATTAATGGTTAAAGGTATTTTCTTTCCCTTTTCCCCAAAATCCGAGAAGTATTGCATTACCAATGGTGTTTGCTTCCTGATTCACAATGCCTGAAACCACTATTTTTATGCTTGTTTTCCCAAGTTTGTAGTTGACTGTTACTGAATACCACCGCCACCTCTTGATGCAGCATTTGCTGCATCAATATGCACCCGCTCAACTGTTCCGATATTACCTGTATGTGCTAAGGAAACGGCAACGTTAATCACGCCAATATGCGAAAAGGCTTGGGGAAAGTTACCAAGATGCGCCCCTGTCTCAAAGTCAATTTCTTCTGCAAATAGTCCCAACGAACTGCTTCGTGCCAGCATTTGCTCAAACCAAACACGAGCCTCTGTAGCCCTTTGAGCCAAGATAAGTGCGTTGATCAGCCAGAAGGTGCAAAGAACAAAGGATGCCTCTTTACCACTCACGCCTTCTGGTGCATCTCGGTAACGGTAACACAGTCCATTCTCAACTAAATGTTCCATAGTCGCATCAATTGTTGACACCATGCGCGGATCAGTTCCATCAATGAAGCCAACACTAGACATTAGTAAATTAGAGGCATCAAGAGTTTCATCCTCGTAGGATTGCTTGAAGGCACCAAGTTTTTCGCTCCACCCTTTTTCAAACACTTCATTGCGGATTAGTTGGCGTTCCTGTCGCCAACGGGTAGTATCACCAGTTAGCTCAAGCGCCTCAGCCATTTCGATGCCACAGTCTAATGCCACCCACAGCATCACTTTCCCGTAAACAAAATGTCGCAAACCCCCACGCACTTCCCAGATGCCGCTATCTGGTTCGTGCCAGTGTTCAGCTGCCCAATCTACTAGTGGGCAGATGTGTTCCCAAATTGCAGTTGGATCGTACTTTCCAACCTTCCAGGCGAAATGTAAAGCACTAAGTACCTCACCATAGACATCAAGTTGAACTTGTCCTGCTGCACCATTGCCGATCCGAACTGGCTGCGAGTCTCGATATCCCCGCAAGTTATTTAAGGTTTGCTCAACAACCTGTCCACTTGATGTAATCGGGTAAAGGATTTTGATTCCAGTTCCTTCCATCTTCACAGTCTGGGTGATCCAATTGAAGAACTGACACTCATCATCAAGATAACCTGCTAATAGCAATGCATAAAGAGTAAATGATGAGTCCCGAATCCAGGTGAAGCGATAATCCCAGTTCCGCTCCCCACCAATTTCTTCTGGCAACGAAGTTGTTGGTGCAGCTACAATTGCTCCTGAAGGGGCATAAGTCATCAACTGTAAGGTCAGCGCACTGCGGATAACTGCGTCTCGATACGCTCCTTGATAAGTACACTTATTCGCCCAACGCCGCCATTCGGCGCAAGTTGATGCCAGGGCATCCATTGGATCTAGATTTGGCAGTTGTGCATCCTCATCCTCATCCTCCTCAGTCAAAAGCGTGAATGCAACTCGCTCTCCGGCGTGGAGGATGATCTGACAGATAAATGTATTACTTGTTGTGTCCAAATGCCATTCAACAGGTCCAGTAACCGTGAATGAACCAAACCTGACTTCGTTGCCAGATTTGACTAACTTGGGAATTGTGCGCCCATAGTCAGGGCGAGGAGAGCAAGTACTAATAATTTCAACTGTTCCTTCACTAACCTCGACAATTCGGATTAGTCTGCCAGGTGCTATTCGGCTTTGCTGCTGCTCCTGGTTGCTAATTTCCATAAAATCCAGCAGCGAAATTTGTCCTGACTCACACCTAAAAATAGTTTCTAGTACATTAGTTTCGTTCAGATACTGATGACTACTTGACCAAGCAGTAGTTGGCTGAATACTCCAGCTCCCGCCACATTCTAGATCCAAAATTCGAGCAAACAAAGACGGCGAATCAAACCGAGGTAAGCAAAGCCAATCAATCGAACCACAACTACTGACAAGAGCTGCGGTATGGCAATTCCCGATCACCCCATAATCTTCTATGGGCAGAAAGGATTCGGTCGAAACTGTTGGATTGCTATTGGAATCAGATGTAATACTCATTACCGTCTTTAGCTGCTGATAACCTTTTACCAAAGTTTGGGGGTTTAATTCCCCTGCCTAAGAATGGCAGAAAGTTTTGTGGCGGGGTCTAAATCCCCCTTAAAAAACTGTACTTCCGACTTCCGACTTCCGACTTCTTTAATAACCTTCTATTATAGCTCCTAGTGCCAAAAGTGACGCTTGCACAGATTCCGTCAAACCAACGACCCCTGTAATATTCATGCCTTCATAAGGTCTAGGAGTTCTGATAATTTTCAGACATTCACCTGTTTCGACATTCCATAAGCGGATGGTCTGGTCTTCACTGCTGCTAGCAAGAATTGGACTTTTAACCGGAGAATGGATAAATGCGATCGCAAAAATCCATCGTGTGTGTCCAATCAATACTCTCAAGCACTTCCCAGTTTTCATATCCCAAATTCTCACGGTTTGGTCGGTTCCTCCGCTTGCCAGCAGACAACCATCAGGACTGGCAGCACTGATCACAGCATCAGTATGTCCTTCCAAAGTTCTTAGACATTGGCAAGTCTTGAAATCCCAAATTTTGATGGTTGCATCTTGACTGCTACTGTGCAAGGTTTGCCCATCTGGACTAAATTTAGCTGACCACACACCGTTTGTGTGCCCACGAAAAATTTTCAAGCATTCCCCTGTAGCAACATCCCAAGCTCGAATTAGGGAATCTGCACAGCAACTAATTAGCATCTTGCCATCAGGACTATAAACAAGTGATGAGACAATATTAGTGTGATTACATAACACACCCAGGCATTTCCCAGTATTGACATCCCAAATCCGTACCTGCTTGTCGCTACCACTACTGGCTAAGGTTTGTCCATCGGGACTGTAGGTAACTGAAAGTAGCCAGTTTGTATGACCCCGCAAGACTTGCAGGCAATTTCCTGTCTCCATATCCCAAATTCTCACTGTTTCATCTGCACCGCCACTCGCAATGGTATTACCTTGGGGATGAAAAGCTACGGTTCGTACCCAATTAGTATGACCAGTAAAGGTTTTGATACACTTCCCAGTATGAATATCCCATAGTTTAACTGTTTGGTCTTCACCACTGGCTAAGACTTGGCTGCGGTCATTTTCATCAAGTGGAAAGGTCGCTAATGCCCACACACCACTACCATGTCCGCGAAAAGTTCGGAAACACTGTCCTGTATGAATATTCCAGAACTTAACAGTTTGGTTGTCATCACTGGCAATCAAGGTTTTTCCATCTGGAGTGAATGTCAGCGATCGCACTGTGTGGGTGTGCCCTGACAAAGTTTTCAGGCATTCTCCAGTATGAATGTCCCACAAGCGAATTGTTGTATCACCACTGCCACTTGCTAGCGTTTGACCATCAGCACTACAAGCTACACACCAGACATGGGCTGTATGACCGTGGAGAGTTTGCAAACACTGCATTGCTTCTAAATCCCAAATCCTCACAGTACCATCAGCGCTACCACTTACCAGCATTTTGTCATCGGCATTAAATGCTACAGACCACACAATACCCGTGTGTGCTTGCAGTGTTTTCTGGCACTCACCTGTATTGACATGCCAAAGTTTGATAGTATGGTCGGCGCTACCACTTGCTAAAGTTTTACCATCTTTACTCAGAGCGATCGCCCAGATCCAATCTGTGTGTCCTTCAAGACTTTTCAGACATTCCCCTGTCTGAATATCCCATAATTTAACCGTTTGATCCATACCACCACTGGCAAGGACTGAATAGTTTTCTTGCCGAGCCTGGGCTACAGACCAAACAAAGCCTGTGTGCATCCTGAATACTTGTAGGCATCGACCAGTGAGATCCCATTGTTTAACAGTTTGGTCATCACTGCCACTAAATAAGGTTTGTCCGTCAGCACTAAATACAATAGAACGCACCCAACCTGTATGTGCTTCCCAGGTTAAGCATTGCTGTCCATCTGTTGTTTGCCATAGGGAAATTTGACCAAGGGTATCCCCGATTGCCAGAAGATTGCCATTTGGACTAACTGCTAGTGTAAAGGTATAGCTGAGATTTGCCGTAAAAGTAGATTTAGTTAAATCTGAATAGGCGAAATTGGTTTGGTGTAAATTCACACCTTTTAAATCAGCTTGCCAAATCGTCAAACTAGAAAAGTTGCGATCGCTTAAATCCATTTGTAGATGATGAAGTAAATTAATCGTGTTTCCACCCACATAACCAGCATCCATTGTTTTTTTGCCGCGAAGTGATGCCAGAATTGTCATCAGTTGAGCTTCAATCCGATTTGCCGGTCCGAACAAAGAAAGCAACTTTTTAATTACAGGGTTGAGAATTAAGTAAATTTGAATTTCTTTGATATAATCTTTCGCCGTCGCTTTGATCAATGCATGAGTTTTGAAAAGAGAAATATTTTGAGTTTCAATTTCAACACAAACCTGTTGAATCAAACGACTAGTAATGTACTCCATCAACACAGGCTGTAGTGTGAATAAACCACTACCTTTCTCAATCAGGCTGCGTCTTTCTAAAGCTGACAATGCTTCTAGGAG
Organism: Nostoc sp.; assembly: GCF_054880495.1. Classification (NCBI taxonomy): domain Bacteria; kingdom Bacillati; phylum Cyanobacteriota; class Cyanophyceae; order Nostocales; family Nostocaceae; genus Nostoc; species Nostoc sp. The sequence continues at coordinate 70,638 of NZ_JBTYKD010000223.1, read as the reverse complement.
TTGAGAAGACGCAATCAAGGATAATAAATCAGCCTGTATTTCGGCAAAACTTACAGGTTCGCGGTTGATTGCCAACCAATACATGACTGATTTCTCTAAAGCTGATAAACGTTGAAACTGTTGTTCGAGCAAATCTTGAATATCACCGAAGACAACACTACCTTGAGCAAGAAAGTTAGAAATATTACTATCAAATAAATCCCGGATGGTGGTTGCTACAATTTTAAGTGCTAGCGGATTACCTGCATAGGATTGAATTAGAGTTTGCCATTCATGAACCGATCCCATAAAGCTACCTTTGCAGCTAAAAATTGCTTGCCCATCAGCAATGGATAAACCAGATAATTGCATAGTTCTAACAGGCAACTTTTCGCCCTCAAGTATCGCCACCTCTTTAGGCTTTTCTCGACTAGTCAGCACCAAACAACTTTGGTGGCGAAACTCACCAATTCGCTTAAAAAGTTCGCCATACCCCTCGTAACCAGAGCGATATTGACCTGTTCGACCCTCATTGCTGGTTAAGATTGTCTCTGCATTATCGAGAATCAGCAGACAGCGATGTTTTTGGAGATAGATAAGCAGTCGAGAAATGCGAGCGCTGACAGATTCGGGTAAATCTCCCTGCTGTTGCTGAGAAAGAACTTGAATCAAGCTAGTGAGTAGCGCTTCAATAATGGGGGCATTATAGAGCGATCGCCAAATAACATACTCAAAGTTTCCCTGGAGTTTCTCACTCAACTTCACAGATAAAGAAGTTTTACCAATTCCCCCAATCCCCAATAGGGCCACTAACCGACAACGGTCTTGATTAATCCACTGCTCTAAGGTGGCAATTTCTTGGAAACGTCCGTAAAAAATCGAAACGTCGAGCGCTTCACCCCAGTCTTGATAAGTTTTTATGGGATTATCAGGCTTGATTTCTCCAGTATTATTCTGACGATAACACCATCTTCTCAAAGACGAACGGAGGTTATCTTTAGTAACTTTCTCACCCATCGCCTTGGAGAGCATTTTCCAGAGTCGAAAGCCGACAATTTTGATGTAGTCGGCATCATAATCAAACTTTTCAGCAATCTCTGGATACGTTTTCTGTTCCCATGACTGTCGAAAAATAATTTCTTGCAAGTCATTTAGAGATGTTTTCCCCAGAATTATTTCAACAATGGCTAAGGCTTCTTCGACAGTCATTTACCCAGAGGTTGCTTACTAAAGTTAACTTCAACTTGTAACTTTCAATAACTATTAGTTACTGCAAAGATTTAGCAACTTTTTTAAGATGCTATCAGTTGTTGATTCCCAACGAACAACAACTTTAAATCATCAACAAAATCCTTGAAATTATTCTAAACTATGACTACTACCTTACAAAGACGCTCTACCGCCAATGTCTGGGAGCGTTTCTGTGAGTGGATCACTAGCACTGATAATCGTCTATACATCGGTTGGTTCGGTGTCCTGATGATTCCCACCCTGCTAACAGCTACCACTTGCTTCATCATCGCCTTTATTGCTGCGCCCCCCGTAGATATCGATGGTATCCGTGAGCCTGTTGCTGGTTCTTTGATTTATGGCAACAATATTATCTCTGCTGCGGTTGTTCCTTCTTCAAATGCGATCGGCTTACACTTCTACCCCATTTGGGAAGCTGCTTCTTTAGATGAGTGGCTTTACAACGGTGGTCCCTACCAGCTAGTAATCTTCCACTTCTTAATTGGTTGCGCTTGCTACATGGGACGACAATGGGAGTTGAGCTACCGCTTGGGAATGCGTCCCTGGATCTGTGTAGCTTATAGCGCTCCCCTGGCTTCTGCGACTGCTGTCTTCTTAATTTACCCCATTGGCCAAGGCTCTTTCTCTGATGGTATGCCTTTGGGTATTTCTGGAACCTTCAACTTTATGCTGGTGTTCCAAGCTGAACACAATATCCTGATGCATCCATTCCATCAGTTAGGTGTCATTGGTGTGTTTGGTGGTGCTTTAATTTCTGCGATGCACGGTTCTTTGGTGACTTCTACCTTAGTTCGTGAAACTAGCGAAACCGAATCTGCAAACTACGGCTATAAGTTCGGTCAAGAACAAGAAACCTACAACATCGTTGCGGCTCATGGCTATCTGGGACGGCTATTTTGGCAATATGTCAGCTTCCAAAACTCCCGATGGCTGCACTTTGTCTTAGCAGCTTTACCTGTGATTGGTATCTGGTTTACTGCTTTGGGTATCAGCACGATGGCATTTAACTTGAACGGATTCAACTTCAACCAGTCTGTCATCGACTCCCAAGGGCGCGTAATTAACACTTGGGCAGATGTGATTAACCGTGCCAATTTGGGTATGGAAGTAATGCATGAGCGTAATGCTCACAACTTCCCTCTAGATTTGGCTGCGGGTGAAGCAGCACCAGTAGCTTTCAATGCCCCTGCTATCCACGGCTAAGGTTTAACTGTCATTTTTTATAAGTGCTTACCCCGGCTTACTTTGTTGAAGCCGGGTTTTTTAATTATGCTCCCGAATTGTAGGCTTCATTCAGTTTGCTTGCTGACTCTTCTAATAAGCGTTGTTCATGAGCATTTCTTGGTAACACCAGTTGGCGCTCAATACCTATTGAGCTAATGATACATGGAAGCCCAAGAACAATTTCACTCTTGTGCCAAGAGTTTGTCAAGCAGTTTGTGTCAAAGCTCAAATTACTAACTCAAGCGATCTGCCAGCGGTTTTGCTGCAATCGCGTTCAGGTCAGCCACCGTTTGCTGCTCCAGTTGCAGCGCCGCAGCTTTGACATTCTGACGTAAATGCTCAACCGATGAGGTGCCGGGAATCAGCAAGATATTGGGGGAGCGCTGAAGCAACCACGCAAGCGCTACTTCCATCGGTGTCGCGTTTAAAGACTTGGCGGTACTTTCAAGTACTGAAGATTGTAGCGGCGTGAACCCACCCAGAGGGAAGAACGGCACATAAGCGATGCCCTGCTGTGCGAGATCGTCGATGAAAGCATCATCTTCCCGGTGTGCCACGTTGTACTGGTTCTGCACACAGACAATCTCCGTCGCTACTTGCGATCGCGCTACTCATCGCAGCTAGACGACCGGGATAATTTTCTAAAGCTATGGTTAGTTGGCGTTGAATTTGGCAGTGCATAGATAATAAGTACTCATGCAAAATAAATTGCACATTTCGAGAAGGGAATAGGGAATGGGGAACAGGGAACAGAAGCAGATTACAGGGATTTCTATCTTTTGACAAAATGTATAATTAATTTTGCCGAGGTACTTATATAGCCTCACCTTTACAGATGTAGGCACAAAATATCAGTAAAAAAATAACTGAGTATCAATTAATTGCAGATGAACCCTCTGGCAGTAGTATAATAAGGTACAAATTCTAATATAGTCACGAATGACTTGAACTGCTCGTCTTTTCAGGCGGCTTGGTATCAGCAGCATTTTTTGTGGTCGAGGCTGGTGCTGGGTTTGGACTGGACGCAATGAGATTTGCAACCGATGGAGTATTCGCATCAGGTTGTTGTGATTTGGCAGAGTTATTACAGCCTACTTTAGCGATTGCAAATAGCATTGTCAAAATAATTCATAATTGATAATTCGTAATGACGCTCCTGCGTCGCTAACGCTGCGAAGACAGTAATTCGTAATTGTTACTCCACGGGCTTTAGTCGGGGGCTTGAAAAAAGGAATTATGTTTTTTAACAAATCATCATTTGCTTTTCCCAGAATATGGTATTTTTATGATAGTGCTACTCGGTGAACGCGGTAGGGCATAAGTTTTTCTTTTCAAGCAAAAGAGAGAGTAACTAACCAATGAACGCCCAGGAACCAAAGTTGGGGATTCCAAATAGAGCAACAGCTTGTGTAACCGTCCTTCTAACTTTGATCTTAAGTGGTTGTTATATAGGTAATTCTGAAAGCAAAATCAGTCCATTAACGGGAACTCTACTTATCGTTATTTGTCTGGCGGCGGCATTTGGGATTATACAGTTTCTTGTAGCAATTGTAGATTGGATAAAGAATCCATCAGTTCCTCGCATTAAGGGAGGTTACACTGATGATGGCTGGTCTGGTGGTTGCGTTGGTGGAGATAATTTTGGTGGCAACTCTGACAGTAGTTGTGGTGATGACTCTGACAGTGGTTGTGGTGGCGGATAGCCGGGTAGTGATACGGAAGTAGTGTTAAGGTTAAAGTTCAAACCTCAGCAATTCTCATTTTAAAACGATTTTGCGCCGTTTCAGCGAACTCCAGATTTGTTACGAATTGTAAATTCCTCTGACTCTTGCTGAAGTTCTTTATCCAATAATTCATTGCCCCATCTCCAGTCAATCTCTTCATGCGCTTGTGGAAAGAAAAACTGCATGAAATCTTGAAAATATAATTGTAGTATTTGTTTCCACGGGCTATCAAATTCTGTCTGCGGATTTTCATTAACCATGTGGTTAATGTTAACTTCAGAACTAGCCGAGCAGTATTTCTCGCAAGTTCCAGAAACACCCTTTAATGGGAAAACCCCACCACCGATTGTTATTGATCAATTTCACTTCTTAGAAGATGGTGTGGGTTTTATCGGTAAAAGTCGTGAACATCTTTATGTATTGGACTTAGCAACTCGCAAAACAGATATTCTCACTCCAGGTTCATTTAATGAGTCTTTACCTGCTTGGTCTGGTGATAGCAAAAATATTGCTTTTGTGAGCAAACGTGGTCAAGAGAGCGATCGCAATAATAATTGGGATCTGTATGCAATTGCCGCCCAATCGCTACCGGAATTGCTTCGCCATCGCGCTTAGGAATTGGTGGCTGGAGTTACGGGGGAATGTTGACCAACTACACTATTGCTCAAGATCACCGCTTTCAAGCCGCAGTCAGTGGGGCTGGTGAATCAAATATTCTGGCGACCTATGGTACTGATGAGTATATTGATGACTATGAACAAGAGCTTGGTGTACCGTGGAAGAACCTCGATGTCTGGTTACGAATTTCTTTCCCATTTCTTCACGCTGACCGCATTGTTACACCAACACTATTTCTGGGAGGTGATAGGGATTTTTCTGTACCACTACATAACTCGGAACAGATGTATCAAGCACTCAAAAGTCTGGGAATTGATACTCAATTAGTGGTTTATCCTGGACAGTCTCACGGCATCAGCAAACCGAGTTATCAACGTGATGTCCTAGAACGTTATTTAGCTTGGTACGATAAATATCTCACACCCTCAACCGCAACTACTGGAAAATAGTCACTGCTGATTATTCCTTATTCAAAAATTCCGGCTCTTTCAATAATAAACCATTCATGGTACAAGATTGCATTCCATTCAGTTTCTCCCCCAAGAAGTGTTTACTGATGTCACCTCTGGGGAAAAAAAGGAAATTGATTTACTGGCTCAATGCCGCTTCGAGCAGCAAGACACTTGTTTTTTAATTCATGTTGAAAATCAGTCTTACACTGAGACAGCATTTGCCAAGCGGATGTTTAAATATTTTGCTCGACTGTACGAGAAATATGATTGTGCGATTTATCCTGTAGTGATTTTCTCATTTGATGAACCGAAACGCGCTGAATCGACTAATCACTCTGTAAGGTTTCCTGATTTAAATGTACTTGATTTTAATTTCAAGGAACCTATCCCACTAATAATATTTGTGCTACAAAGCTTAAGCTTATTGAGAACTGCAAACGATAAATTAAGGCTTTCAAGCACATTTTACGGAAAGAAGTAGGAATTTTTAGAATAGTGGGATAGGTTCAAGGCAATTCAATTAAATCGTTTAAATTGGCGAGATTTTTTAACACAGTCAAATCCGGTGGCAGCAGCATTGATGTCAAAAATGAATATTCCAAGAGAAGAACGTCCACAGGTTAAGGCAGAATGTCTGCGGTTGCTGGCAACGTTAAAATTAGACCCAGCAAGGATGCAATTGATTTCTGGGTTCGTTGATACGTATTTGAGGCTCGACGATACTGAGAAACAGGTCTTTCAAGCGGCAATCAGTACAATGGGGTTAGATGAACAGGAGGAGATTATGGAGATCGTAACCAGTTGGGAACAGTCAGGCGCTCAAAAAGCTTTGGAAAAAGTAGCATTGAACTTACTGCACGAGGGTCTAGCTATTGAAGTAATTACACGGGTAACAGGTTTAACAGTGGAGCAAGTTCAGCAGTTACAAGCAAAGCTCTCTCCAGGAAATTAATCTCAGTAGACATTCGTGTATCATCATTGAGATGTCAATTGTCGTTAGAGTTTTTTCCCTTGAAAAAGCATAAATCTTCTATGCCTCGAAAAACCCCACCTTCATCCCACTCGACTGTTACAACTCCACTGGCTCTCTCTCAATTACATATCCGCTTACAGTTTCTAGAGAAAGAAGTGCTGAATTCTTACAATCTATCTTTGTAAGTCTATTTGTTGCGTTTGAGATTTAGCTAATATTTTATCAATTTGAGTATTAACATCCTCAAAAGTTTGCAATATCTGTGGAGTTAGTTTATTAGTCTGCACCTGACCAGATTGCAATTTTAAAATTACCTCCCCATTCTTCTGTGAAATAGTTAAATCTCTCTGCTGGGTATTGAAAGCCAAGTCATAAATCTTTCCTTGAACTTGAGTACCATTTTCATCAGACTTACCCCAGACCATGCCAATCCTTTGAGCAATTTGACTCAGCCGACTGATGGCTTCAAGCTCAGATGTATCTTTATTCATTACTGTCAACGCTTCGGCTGATAATTGCTCACCAGCTTTAAACCGATTAGCCACTTCTACAATGCGTTTTTTGTAATTCTCCGACTTCCCTAACTTATCTGCGGCATTGTACCAATTTCTCAAGTCATCAATAGTAACTGATTGAGTTTGGACTGTTTGGTTGGGTGCGGCTCTATTTTGTGGTTCAGGAAACGGGACTATAAAACCCTCCACATAATCCCCCAAGGGTTCAAGATGTAGTCCCCACACCTGCCCTTTGCCCGTGAACAGTTCTGGTAATGCCTTGGGTGAGTGCTTTTCCATATCAGCCCACTGCTGTTGATAAACAGGGTCAGTAATCATATTAGGTGTAATTTGATACTGCTTACCCACTCGAAAGGCGACTTGCTTATCAATACCTGTCGCCAGAGCAATATCATCTTCCTTAAACCCATACTGTTTGTATGGCTGATAAGCTTTGGTGGTATGAGTTCGACCATATCCTCTCATCGCATCAATACAAGTGTTTACTGGTATTGGATTAGTGTCACCATGCATCATTAAAGGGTAGTTCATCGGAATCGGTTTGCCTTTGATGACAGGAGGGGCGACATTTTGAATATCTTGGGGTGGAGTGGAATGTCGGCTTTGCAAAAGCTGTGATTGTGCTGTTTGTTCTGGTGGTTTTAGAAATTGCGGTCGTGTGGCGAGGGAATTAACTCTTTGTTGATAGTCACTATCCGATTCAATAATTGCCCCAAATTTCTTGGTCATGCTCGACAAAGTTTTGGCAGGGATGGAGCTATCAACCAAGTTAAATACCGCTAGACCTTTTTTAGTTTCCCTGATAACATCTTCTGTTGGTACTTGCTGCCATTCAACTTTTTGAGCAGTTAACCATTTTGTCACAGTCTCAGCTTTCTGGTTGTCAACAGCCAAGCCCATGACTCCAAGTTTTTTGTTTGATTCTGTAGAAAATAAGAAAGTAGGACGCTCTTTAACATGATGTAGGATTTTCGCACTACTATCAATCATCTCCTGCTGTTGAAGGTTCACTGATTGAGTCGAGAAAATCTGAAATTCCTTCGTCCACTTCTGGGGATATTCAACGGTATTAGGGTCAATTTGAGCGCAAATAACAGAAAAATTACTTTGAATAATAGCGTCGGCGTGTGTAAGTTGTCCGGTTTTGAGTAGTCCAAGCTGTCTGAGCGCGTCTTTGTCTTTTTTAAAATGCAATACTCCCAAGGGTTCACCATTGAGAAATACTGCATCTCTAGTTTTTAAAGGTGGCGTTTCGATAGTCAGTTTTCGGTAATCCAAATCATCGAATGTCTGACCAGAAAAATCATAAAAGTTGATTTTATTGATTTTGAGGAGATGACCATTTGGGGACTCACCCAGCACAAAAGCTTGATCTCCAGCTTCCGAGATAGAAGTGAGTTTTAACTTTAGGGGATTACCATTTTTGAGATAGTTAATCTCTTTTAACTGTTGAAGAGAATCACTGTCTAACTCCCCCAAAGTTTTACCATCAATTTTGATCTTGACAGTTTTATCAGGAACCGACACAGTACCAAATTCTAAATTTACGGGTTGGTCGTTAAAAACAAGTCCTGCGTAAGAGAAGTTTTTAAGTTCGCGGATAGTAATCTCAATCGGCTCGTTTCCTGGCAGTCCAATAGTTGCTTTGGCAGTGGCAGGTTCTACCCCAACCATACAAGAGAGCGCTTTTGTACCAATGGGAAGCTGTGCGGTTCTAGTTTCAAGCATGGCGAATTCCTTATATTCGCCGTCAGTATCCTGGACAAACATTAGTCTGGAAACGTAGCGTTCATGTCCGACTGGGTGGTGGCTAGCCCTAATTTCTATCGGGTGTTTTTCATCTCTTTTCCAGTCTCGACCCAAAAATTGATTCGCTTCATTCAAAAGTGTGACTAACTTCGGTTCAGTAAATTGCAACTTATCTAAGCGAGAAATAATTTCAGTTGGAAAAGCAGCGAAGGCAAAATTAGAGACTTTTTTAGCGATGTTTGATGGCTCGGTGTTTTCTTTACGTGCAACTTCGAGTTCATCTTGGCGGGATGCACAGATGTTCCAAGCGGCGGCGGCGGATGCAAGTTTTTCTGATTCTGGGATCTTCGCGTAAAATGCTTCTGCCGTCTCTTGCGCCTTGCTGAAGAGTAGTTTAGTTTGGCTTCTAGTAAGTTCTGGTTTAAATTCTATTACTTTAGCTCCCTGCGTCGCCATCCCCGGTTTGAGGTTGTAGTCAGTCACAGATTGTTGGCTAACTGTTCCCAACTGACGGTATGCGGGTTTCCCATCCAAACCTATCTCACCATCTATCTGTGCAACTGCTAATAATCGGTGAGGGCGTTCAAAACTTCTGAATTTCTCTCTTATTTCATCTAGGCGAATGTTCAACGTCTGGGCTTTCCAGATTAGGGGATGCCCGTAACGGGTGAGATTGGTAATTTCGAGTTGGCAAGACTGTAGAGTTTGGATGATTGCGGATGGCCCTTTCTCAGTTTCACGCCGTTGAGACATCCGAACCGCAGCATTGAATTTCCGATCAAACTCGTACTTAGCGGCGATCGCTGCAAATTTCTGCTGTGGTGTAAATTCTACTCCTTGGAACAAGTCTTTAAACTGGACTATGGGACGCGATTCTAACTGTGATTCTTGGAAATATTTATTGGTTTGGCTAATTAATAATTCTACTGGTGAGAAACCTTTTGGTGTTATCCCCGTACTTAAATAAGCTGACGAAGATTTCTTATCTTTAATATAATTAACATCACGATACAAGTAGCGGCTGTTTTCCCGGATTTTATCCATCTCAGGTTTTTTAGCACTTTTGAATAAATCAACCGCTATTTGGTTTTGATAACATCCCTCACCAATCATTTCTCGGTACATCAGGCGGTTAACATCCATCGCCTGCTGAATAATCTCTGGAGTTCTGTTGGGATTCTCTGCTAGAGCTACAACAGATTGCATAAAGGGTTTGTACTCTGCTCTAATTGGTTTAGGCTTCTCGTCATATTCCTGTTCAAATAAACTTTGATAGTGGCTAGATACTTGCTCTAAATATTCTGATTTTTGTTCTAAAGTCCCATAAGTGTTTAGTACCTCAATTTCTGATTCTAATGCTTCCAGTGCAGTAACTTGATTGTTGATTATGCCCACGCTGATGCTATCACTCATGTGGATAGCGATTCTTTCAAATGGAGGCTGGCTTCCATCGGTGGGATCATAAAATGATTGTTTTTTGAGCTTAACTGTGGGCGAATAGGCGTTTTGGGGAAGATTTCTTCGCTCTGCCTCTGCTGTCAGATTAGGGTATAAGCTGGCTTTTGCTACACCAATGCAGTCACCATCGTAGTCTCGTGCTTGGCGTTCTGATTCGGTTTCTGCTGGGTCGATAAAATCAGCATTGATTCCTCGTGCTTCTAACTCTGTGATTCTTTGCTGTATGCGCTTGTGGTCTTCGTCATTGACTACAATTATGCCTTCTAAGGGTTCACCATCTGGCCCTAGCTGCTCCTCAACATATTTATTATTAGAAACACACAAACCATTAGAGTTGAGGAAAGGAGAACGGAAGTTAAGAATTTTTTCTTGCTCATCAAGCCAAGATACACAAATTTCACCATTTTTGAGTTCCTTGGATGGAATAATCATCCCTCGGTCAAAAGTAAGCGTTTTCCCAACAGCAATATCTCGCCACTCACTTTGTACAAACCGACTTAATTCCTGTTTGACCTTCTCAGTTTCTAATAACTGCTGATGCCCAAGTAAATCGGCTTTAATGAGTTTGTACATGAACAAGTCATCTTTAGTACTCTCGTCATCCAAGTCCTGATCTACATCTAAGTCATCATTTGTCCCTAAGTTTTTAACATCTGTTTCTTGATTAATAGTTTTTGATGTTTTTAATTTATTTTGGCTCAATGATTCTTTACGTTTTTCGTATCTTTCACAATAGTAAGCAGCAACAATTCTAGGGTCATCTTGAATAGAGGCTAATCTTTGAGCTTGTACCTCTAGTTCCTCGGCAAAATCTTTAATCCCTTGGGGGAAAGATGCCAGCAGTTGGGAGATAGACATTTGACCTTGCTGAGATTGCCCTTTTTCAGCTAACCAAATATTTTGCTGATATAATCCTGGTTGAATCTGCGGTTTAGTAGGGCCTTTGGGTCTATCCTTGTCTGTTCCCTTAAAACTGCTTACGGGGAGAATTATGTCTATTTTTGGTTTGCTCTTGGGATCTGCATATTCTATTTCATCTAAGTTGTATGGTCGGAATGTTCCTTTGCCAAAACGATATTTAGTTGTATCCTCTCCAACTCCATCCACCCAACCAAATCGATGCTGAATTACACGATAGTTTTTATCTGCTTGGGATTCTCTTAAGGTTACTTTGTCATAGAGTTGTGTTGAAATCTGTCCATAACAGTCACCGACTAGTTTATATGCCAAATCATTTGATAATATCCCTCCATTTTCACCCCTGTTATCAGTAGAATCATCTACTACCAGAATGTTTAGCTTTTCGTAAATCGCATTTTTACAAGCACCAAGGAAGATGGAACCATAAGCACCTCGGTCTTTACTATCTGGACAAATTTTTTGAATCGTTTCTAAGCATTCTTTTTCTCCATAAAGTAAGCGAGTTTTTGAAGATAATAGTAAAATGTGTCCATCTGGATGATTTTTAAACTCTTCGTCTGTACTGTATTCATCTGAATGTCCAAAGGAGAATTTTTTATCAGGAAAGTAAAATTCCAGTAAAGTATTACTGAGATTTTCAGTTAAAATAGTTTGGCGCTCATCTGTATAAATCCATTGATTGAGCCTGGGATCAAAATGTTTAATTTCCAGAGTCATGGTTTTCAGAAGTTAATAAAAATTAGTTAATATTTTGAGAGGTTTGTATGTCGAGAATTAAGCGTTGGATAAATATGCATAAGAAAGAATTCAATACAGATGGAACTTTAAAAGATGAAGTAAGACAACAAAAATTATCTCTTGGGGCAAATCCAGAAGCAGTCGATGACTACGCTCGTAGAGTAAAAGCGAGATACGACGAGTGGAAACACTTGGATGAGACTGATCCAGAGCCGTGGCTAATCTACACAGCCTACGATTTCTTTAGCGAACAAGAGAAAAGGGAATTTAACCCTGACGGTTCGCTTAGACCTGAATATGTAGAATACGCTCGTCAAATTGGCATCAGTGAAAGTGCCCTAGAACAGCTTGAGTGGCGTAAGAAAATCGAGGTTGATGATTACAACAAAGTGTCTGCTAAATACGCAGAAAAGGGTATTAATTTTGGTGCATGGCAGATGAGAGGAAGGATTGAAGATAACAGAACCTACGCCCAACGCCGGATTCAGATGGAACAAGACCTGCGGAACTTTGAGGATGCTGACAGCTTACCTTTCGATAAGGACACCTCCTATTAAAGTAGGTGAGGTTAGGCTGTAAAGAAAGTTTTTATCCATCAAATACAGTGATTTTATCTGGATATGTGAAAAAAGCGATACCTACGGCGGTTACGCATCGTTAAGTAAAGCAGCGATCGCAATTTATGAAACTGCGATCGCCTGTTGATAAGTTTCTAACGTCTTTTGCTCCTGCATAAAACTAATCCGCTACTAGATATTAAGGTTTCTTGTCACATAGCTCTTTGATAAAAGCATCAATCGCTTTCGCTGCTGAGGACTATCTAGACTTTCTGGAATGCAACTCAGAGCAATACAAAACATACTTGAAAACCTGACTAAAAATACAGATATCCAATGGCTTCAAAAGCTTGTAGGGAATGACTTATACCTGACTAAAAAAATTGCTTAGAGGAGAATTAACAGTATTTTCTCCTCTAATAAATTAATTATCTGCGCCGTTTAGGTTTACTCTTATTGCGCTCATACTCAGCAATAATATCCTTGGTCTGTTGTGGAAGAATCACACTTTTATTGTTAAATCGCATTTGATATACCAGATAACAGGGACTTTTGCGATCATGACAGGAAAGATTTGTTGGCAGATTAATGATTGTTACTCCTGCAAAAGTCGCAGAAGCTAACATGGCAGAGCCAAAAAAGAAAATACCAGAGCGGCCAGAACCGACCCAACCACCGAGCCAAAAAACAAGTCCTTTGAACTGTTCAAAGCGTTTTTGACGAAGTTTTTGACGTTCTAGTTGTGCTTCGTTCCATGCCTGTATTTTTTCCAGCTTGTGGGCAGCTAATTTATTGGCTTTAGCATCGGAGGCTTTTTCGACTTGAATATCAATAGTGCGTTCTTTGGCTGCAATTTCTTGTTTTAATCGGTATTCGTTCCATTCTCTAATGCGTTGGGCGACAGCATCGGCGTGGGCGAAGAAGATGGTAAGGGTGTCGTCTCCCAAGTCACTCCAGATAACTGTAGCCTCTGCTGCTTTTTTTCGGCGATTCTCGCCATGATTCTTTCTTCTAATTGAGCGAAGAGGTTATTTTCAGAATCGCTCTGTTGTAATTTCAGTGCAACATTTTTAAGGTAAAGTGATTGAACTAACTCTGGGGCTTCTTCAGCCTGAGCAGCAGTAATTTTATCAATCAAGCTAGATAAATCTTCTCTTGCCGCTACAGCTTTTTCACTAACATTCTCAATCACTGCATCTAATTTTAATTGTTGAGAATTTTCGCTTTTACCTAGAGTTGTTAAGCTGGCTGCAACTTCTTCAAAGGATTTGTTTTGCTCTTTTATTGATTTGTAGGTTTCAAGAAAGCGTTCGCACTCATCTGGGCTATACTCATCTTGCTCAGATAGTCCGCAGACTTGGAGAATTATTAAAGCCTGAGAAAGTGCGATTTTATAGCCTCTTTCACGAGCAATAACTAGTAATTCAGTGATATCTAATGGTAATTGGGCTTTCCTACCTTGTTTTTTCCCCCCATTCTTCGTTGACGACGAGGAATTGCCCTGAGTTTCTGACAGTGCATTGTCAACAACTGGAGATAATAGAGCCATTACTTCCTCGTCAGTTCCACCCTGCTCAATTAAAGTGCGACATTCACGAAACCTGTCTGCATCATTCTCGGTATATGACTCTTTTTCAGGTATCCCACTCAAGCGTAAAGTCCGGCTAATTTCGGATGGTGAGAGGTTGTTAAAAAGTTCTTGTGGTTGATACATAATCATGAATTCCTATTTAGATAAAGTTGAAAAAGGATTTAACCAGTCAACTTTTAACTGTCTTTGTTCTGTTGCGGGAATCTTAGATGGTTCTGTTGGGGGAATATTGGATGGAAGGGAAAGTGATGAAAGTGAATTTCTGTCTACTGCAATCATCGTGGCTGCCTGAGACGGGATTTCTCCCAGCAGTCCCATCAGATATGAAGAGTGAAGTTGAAGGCGGTAAAGACAAGCACGAATGTGTGGTTCTAAATCTACGGGTTGCTCTTCAGCTTGATAGGCTAAAGGAAGCCAATAGCTGCTAATAGCAATCATCACCATATCCTTAGCAGGATAAAGAGTATTTCTCGAGTTTAAATACTTAAACAGCATTGCTTCGGGGCTATCAGCCTTAACTCTACTTCGTAAGCGAAACTCAACATCTGAAAACATTGCTAATATTCCTTTAAAACGAGCAAATTACTAGGACGCACGATGGTTTGAAATAGCTGATGTAGCGTTTTGATAACGGAATAATCCGTATACATCCGTGAAACGTAAGCACAACGCATCTTTTTTAATCGGCAGGTTAAAAGCCAAGCGCACATCCTCTTCTAATTCTGCCGCCCATGAAATCTCGGTATAAGTAAATAAGTTTTTCAACTCAGCAACTAAATATTCCGATGTTCCCCCACCAATAATTACTTGCTGAATATCAACAGGAATATTCATACTCAGCCAAATAGATACTTTATTCCAGTATTCTTTCCGAGATAACTCCGCTACTTCAACAATTTGTGCTACTTCCTCAGCTTTAAACTCAGCATTCTTACTCCGAGCCAAGGTGTTAAAGTATCTCGGTTTTAACGCTGAACCTGATAGATGAACAGCCTTTAACAAATCATGTAAGTTCTGTCCTGATGTTCGGCTTTTGATTCTCTCCAGCATCCAGGCTAAACCCAAACCTTCTGTTTTTCCAGTTGATATACCACGAGAAAAGATTACGGCTGATATATCCCGGAAACCTAGCATGACCACAGCAATGTTCACTTTATTAAAATCTGTGCCAAGTTTTTTACTTCGCGTCAATACCAGTCCCCCACCCTCCGGCAAACACTGAAAGCTGATCAGATTTACACAAAATTGTTGACCTCGAAAGCTAAAGCTAGACAGTGCCTTGGTTAAACCCATCTCCAATCTTTCCCTGTCTTCCCACTCCCCATAAGGCAACAGCAGTCCCAACGATAAATCAAGGTTGGACTTCAATCCTTCTCTAATCGCTATTGCCCCCACTGCTGCCAAAGTTTTTGGAATCGCGTTCTCATACTTGAGTTCTAAAAAATTGATTCGCGCTTCAAAATACTTTTGGGCCAAAAACCCAACCGCATAATATTCTCCGTTTAACTCTATCCAAGCCTCATTCTCTGGATTCGGCCGATTAATTTGCCCAGACTCATATAAAGAGAGCGAGTCTCTAGAAATCTTAACTAACTCTGGCTCCATACACAGCAATTCTGGCTTAGAAGACATGTCCAAGGAAACACGATAAACCATCTTCGTCATTGAAGTTCCTGGATCAAGGCTCAACATTAAATCCACAAAAAATTTCCCCTGTTTTTCACTCTTTATCAAGAATTATTCCTAAAAAGCTAAAGCGCCTATCCCGTAATGATTTCAGCATTTGTAAATAAAAATTAGGAACCATTACAATTGCACTTTTATTTCACTGATTTGTGCATTTTCCGGAAAATCGCCTAAGTTTCCAATCCTCACCAATCCTCACTAATTCTCATCAATTTATCCCAATTTATCCCAATATCCCACTCCACAAATTCAAATTCATCGCTGATGTTATTACATATTAAACATCATCTAGTAACCAATTATCATTAGCTTAATAAAACCCAATAGTTCCCGGAACTTCCCGGAACTTCTCGGAAGTCACTCGATTTATCCCCATCTTTTCCTACTAATTTAAAATACGCTTTAGAGGGTCTAAGCCCTGGAATCCATGTTTTTCTGACGCACAGTACGCCATATTTGGCGGAAAGAATGTTCGCTTTTTTTGCTATATTAAATATCAATTACCTCTTGGAGAAAAAACTAAAAATACAATGAGCGTTAAAATATTTTCACTCGTCATCAAGCGTGGTTACATTTGATGATGTGGGTTAACAACGACATTCAATAGTTATTTAAAGGGTGATTATCTTCCCAGCAGAGAAAATAAACAGAATTTCTGTCAGTGGAATTGAAGGAGTATTAAGTTATGTTTTGTCCAGAGTCAGGGTAAGCCATGCTAACAGCGGCTAACGTCTCCTCAGAGATGGCAGTGAACTACTTCATCAAGAATTACTATCACGAAGGAAAGTCACTTTGGAGTGGTCAAGGTGCTGAAAAATTGGGTTTGTCAGGGGCAGTGGATGACGAAGACGCTTTTAAAAATGTGATTGAGGGGAGATCGCCTGATGGTAAAGAACAGTTAAATGCCAGGGCAGTCAAACCAAAAACGAAGAGAGCTGCATTAGACTGTACATTCTCTGCCCCCAAAAGCGTGAGCTTGATGGCATTGGTAGGTGGGGATACACGTTTAATCGATGCTCACCATCGGGCATTATTTGAAGTAATAAAACTGATGGAAGAACGTTATGCCTATACCAGAGTTACAGAGGGTGACTCACGCCATAGAGTCAACACTGGTAACTTGGTGGTAGCTCAGTTTGACCACATTGAAAGCCGGGATTTAGATCCACATCTGCACACCCATTGTTTGGTGATGAATATGACTCAAACCCCAGATGGTAGATGGTTGAGTCTGGGCAATAATCAGATATTCGCCAATAAGAAATTCTTGGGAATGGCGTATCAAAGTTATCTGGCGCGTGAGGTGCAGAAACTAGGGTATGAAGTGGAGTTTCGTTTACATGGGCAGTTTGATATCAAAGGGTTCAAGTCAGAAGATTTAGAAACGTTTTCTAAGCGACGACAACAAATAATCGCTTTATCTGGGGCTAATTCGACTTGGGCAGAACGTGAGAAAATCTGGGATGATACCCGCCAGCGTAAGCAAAAACTACCAGAATCAGAATTAGTTGCATTCTGGAAGTCAGAAGCTGCGGCGTTAGGGATTAGGTTTGTTAAGCCTTCTTTTACAAGGCAGGATATACCAGCCAATGAGAAAAGTTTGGCAGAGGTTTTGGATTTAGCGATCGCACATCTCAGTGAGAGAAATGTCGCCTTTAGACAAGAGGATTTAGAAAAATTCATCCTAGAAGAACGTTTAGCTTATGATGTAGCAGCGATCGCACCGCTGATTAGAGAACATCAGGAGTTAATCGCTTTGCCAGGGTTGACTCACCAATTTACGACGATGACAGCAGTGCGGCGGGAGTTGGCGACGATTGAGTTGATGCAGCAGGGTCAATGTAAATTTTGCTCCATTTCCCACTCGGAAGTAGTCGAAAACCACTTAGAGAATACCTTACTAAATAGCGGACAGCGCCAAGCAGTAGAATTAGCTGCAACAACATCTGACCAGTTCATTGCATGGCAGGGGGTAGCTGGTGCTGGCAAGACTTTCGCCCTCAAAGAGTTGAAAGCAATAGCCACAGATGCCGGATACACTATTATTGGCTTTGCCCCTAGTTCCTCTGCTGCTAAGGTTTTGAGCGAAGAGTTAGAAATTCAGTCTGAAACTGTTGCTAGGCTTTTGGTTTCGGAACCACAGGAAATTGAACCAAATCAAATCTGGATTGTGGACGAAGCGGGTTTACTCAGTGCTAAAGATGCCCATGCAGTCCTACAAAGAGCTACCTTACTTCAAGCTAGGGTGATTTTAGTTGGTGATACTCGGCAGTTGTCAGCAGTATCAGCAGGTAATCCATTCAAGTCGTTGCAGCAAGCAGGAATCAAAACCGTACACCTCAATGAATCGTTGCGCCAAAAAGACCCTCAATTGAAGCTGGCAGTAGATTTAATCGCTGAAGGTAGAATTGAAGCGGGTTTTGAACATTTGTTAGCAAATGGTTCTATCAAGACTGTTTCTTCAGAATCCAAAATAGAGCAGATCGCCAGTGATTATATAGTAGGGACACCAGAGCAACGAGCCAAAACGCTTGTCTTAGCCGGAACCAACACGGAAAGACTTGCCCTTACCCAAGCGATTCGCTCTCAGTTAAAAGATGAGGGAACTTTGGGAGAAACTGCAACCATCACCCAATTGCAAACCAAAAATCTGACAAAAGTGCAGATGCGGTTTGCCCATAATTTTGAAATTGGGGATGTAGTCATGCCGACACGGGACTATAAACGTCGCGGGCTAGAGAAAGGCAAATTATATGAAGTGGTAGGTCGAACTACTGATAAGTTGACACTAAGAAGTGATGAACGTCAGGTAATGGATGTAGACACGGCTTTTGAGAAAGCGGTTTACCAGAGTCACCAGATTGAAATTGCTGTGGGCGATCGCTTGCAATGGAAGAAAAATGATCGGCAATTGGGACGACGCAACGGGCAGGAATTTACTGTAACAGGGATCGACCTGAACATAGTCCAGATTAAATATGCTGATGAGCGTACTGAACGCATTAGTTTGGCACAGGCGCAAAACTTAGACTATGCCCTTGTGAGTACAACATATAGTAGCCAGGGTAAGACTGCGGATCGGGTGTTAATTTCGGCAGACTTCACCATTGGGCAGGAAAGTTTTTATGTTGCTGCCAGCCGTGCAAGGCATGAATTAAAAATTTACACCGAAGATCCAACGCAGTTGCTCTGGTTAGCGCAACAGTCGAAAGCCAAAGATAATGCTTTGGAATTGCTACGAAAACAGGTTCATAATTCAACTCTTCGCCAGCGCCAACTTTCGCCTCAGCAAGCGATAACTATAAATATAAGTGATGAGCTAGTAGCACCTAGACTGAAGTCTGACCCAGTACTGAAAACTCTTAAATCAGGAGAAGAGCCAGAAACAAAGCTAATTTGTCAAAAAGAGGTGACGACAGAAATACCTGTAGTCAAGCTAAAAGAGATAGAATTACCACCAACCGTTACAAAACCTCATATCTCCAAGCCAGTACTGAAATCTGCTGCCCCAACAGAAGCATTTTGGACACCACATCAAAGTAAAGACATTCCCAATTTTCTTGAACCAAAGCACTGGCAAGAGTTTGAAGATAGCGCTATCCATCCTGATATTGCGGCAAAAAATTTTGAAAGTCTTCAATTCAACTATGCAGGTGGTGAGCATGAGTCTTGGGAAAGACTCATGGTTAGTGAAAAACTTAATCGTACAAATACCGGGAGGTTAACGGAGGGATTAATCAGAGCATATTCTCATCTTGATGCTGGAGGATGGTGGTGTGATGCTGGAGTTGATGCGCGTTCATTCGCTGATTTAACCCCAGGTGATAAACCAACTCTTAAACGATGGGGATGCTACAAGCCAAATCAACCAAGACCCAAAAAAGATGAGAATAATCAAATAATTGAAGGGAAATTCATTAAATATGAGCATCCCCCAAAAGTTGAATTAAGTATCTTCTTGCTAGATGTCCCTGACGATATTGCCGAACGCATTTACTCCAAACACAAGGTGAACCCCAGTGATAGCGATCGCAAATCGGGATTTTGGTACTGTGTTTGGAAATACAACATACCAGCTACGATTACGGAGGGTGCGAAGAAAGCAGCCAGTCTGTTGAGCCAGGGTCATGCTGCCATTGGGCTACCTGGGATTTCAGCAGGATATCGAACTCCCAAAGATGAGTTTGGCAAGAAAATTGGCAAGTCTTATCTGCATGAGGAGTTAGCAGTTTTCGCCACACCTTCTCGAGAAATCAAATTCTGCTTTGACTATGAAACCAAGCCTGAAACGAAGCTCAATATTGAGCGAGATATTTCCGTAACTGGAAGATTATTACAAAAAGCTGGAGCCAAGGTGAAAGTGATTAGCTTGCCAGGGCCAGATAAAGGCGTTGATGATCTTCTCGTTGCTCAGGGGCCACTTATCTTTGAGTTATTAAATCATCAAGCAAAGCATTTAAAGGATTGGCAACAGCAGAATCATTTACAACGTGCTGCCACGATATCACCACCACGTAAGCCGATAGTGTCCTAAACAAAAAACTGCTGGTGCAGTCGAACACAAGGAACAAATTACAACAAATGTCGAGTCACTTTTAAAGCAGATGCTCCAGCATTTAGATAAACAACAACTGTTAGATTTATTTATCGAAGTAGGGAAATATGCTCAAGGTGAAAAAGTCAAAGGTGATCAAGTCAACGAGTTATTTTCTAGAGTTGGTCAAGCTGACTTATCTTTAACTTTTGAACAGAAAATGAATATGGTTCGCCAATTGATTAAAGAGGACAAAGCCCGGATTATGATCTTGTTGGAAATCCCCCAATCCCATGAGAGCAAACAAAGCAGATTTAGACGATAAACACTTCTGAGAGAAAGGGGAAAGGATGTATTCAAAACCTTTCCCCTTTCCCCACAATCCTATTCCCCATCATCATCTCTTACCCGTTCCACTTTTATGACGCAATTTTCTATCTCTTTATACCTCTAGATTCCAAGTTTTGTTGAGCATTGTTTTCAATTTTATTATGTATATCAACAACAGATTGAACTTTATCAAGTGCCTGTAACTGCTGCTCTGAAACATTAGGCGATAAAACTGCATCAGTGAGAACAGCCTCGCCGTTTTTGGCACGAACGATTACATTACCGTCTTGCTGTTCAAAATCAAAAGTTTTACTTTTGAAGCTTCTAGAACCATCAGGGTTATCTTTGCCCAAGATATTCAGCATTGCTTTAACACTCTGTTCAATTGCTTGACCTTTAACATCATCAACAGCAGCCCGTAGTTCAGTTCGAGTATTGTCAATAGCTGACTTGACACCCATAAGGCTTTGATCAACAGTGTTTTTAACACCGTCTACCTGTGTACGTAACTCTTGAGTTAAGTTCCCAATTTGTTGATTGAGTTCATCCCTGACATTATCTGTGTTTTCTCTGACTTCATCTAGTCGGTTAGTAACTTGTTGCTCTATGTGAGCTTTCATCTGTCCAATTTCTTTTCTAAGCTTCGTGACTTCCGGTGTCAGAGCATCCAAAACTTGCTCAAATGCGTTTTTAGCTGTTTTCTTAACCTGACGTTCAACTGACCCAACCCAATTTTGGAGTTTAGTATTTTGGACTTGTGGTAAAAACCATTCATTTACCTGTGACAATGCTTTTTGGGTGTTTTCAATCAACTGTTGCTGCTTCTCCAAGGATTTACTCATTTCGGCAACTTGAGCAGCTAGTTGTGATAAAGATTCGGGTGAAAGCTGTTCTGATTTGATACTATCTACAAGTTTTTGTTGTTCGCTTAGTTTTTTCTGCAATACTTGCACTTGTTTTCCTAAAGCTTCTACACTGTAGATTCGCTCCTTAGTTACAACTTTATTTTTCTGTGATGGGGGAGCTAAACCTAATTTATCTGTCAATACCTCTCCATTTTTAATATGAAATACTTTTTCATTACCAATTTTAATGGAAATTGCCCCTTGAGAATTTTTCGGGTCAGACAGAGCTTTTCTTAAGTTCTCTACTATCGTCGGCGTTAATAAGTTTTTAGAAGGTGATTCTCCTAATGTCCCTTCATAAACTTTGCTAGAGCTAGAGTAAATATGAATATCCTTGCTGGCTTCTAATCCTTTTTCTTTAGCCTTCGCCTGGATAATTTTCAGGAGAGATTCTAAAATTTCTAGATAATCTCGTTTGATCTGTTGAGCTTCGCCATCATCAATCATTATTTTCACCTTTGAGAATTGACTGAATTAACGCATCAGGATTAATCGCTACTTCTGGTAAAACTATCCCGCCAAGTTTATTAAGAACCTGTCTACCTTCAATTTCAATGTAAGCAAATTCTCCATCAATCATAACTGTTATCGATGATGTATTTTTTTCAGCATGAGCTGGGACATAATCTTTCAGAACACCATTTAACACAAAAATATTGGCATCGTCTGCATCGCCGCTATAAACTTCAAGGCACTCAGTCAGATAGTTATCATCAAAAGGTAAGTTATCCCAACTATCAGCAGTGTTTAAAATCTCGCTCGGATATTTATCTGCTAGGGCTGCTATATCTGGAGGTAGTTTAGCAATTTGTTTTCTGTCATAATCGGAGAGAGGGTAAAAATTACTTGGCGACATGAATTTTATCCAGAGAACAGGGAACAGGGAACAGGGAACAGGGAACAGAATTTATTGTTGTAGCTTTTTAATAAGAGCAATAATCATCCGGCTCTCTTCTCGTAGTAAAAGGATAATTGATTCTATGTCAGTTTGGCTACATAATCCTACTCTCTGAGATAAAATAATATGTGTTTCTAATTCGTTAAGTGAACCTTGGGCAATGTTAAGAAATCTGATATACTCAGCCGTTGATCTTCTTCCATAGCCTTCTGCTATGTTAGCTGGAATAGATGCCGCAGACCTTCTGATTTGTTGTACCATTCCATACAACTCATCTTTAGGAAAGAGTTTGGTCAAAAAATAGCATTTCTCAGCTATATCTATCCCTTTTTGCCAAATGTTTAAGTCTTTAAAATCATTAATTTCTGACATATAAAGCCTTCATTTATTACTAATTTTTTCTATTCTCTGTTCCCTGTTCCCTGTTCCCTGTTCCCTGTTCCCTTTTTCTTGCCTAAATCAGACTTGCATATTCTGATAACTGCTCTTGATTTTCTATTAAAGGTAACAATTTTAAAGCCAAGGAGCGGCGGATTTTCATTTCTTCATCTGCTGGAGTTAAGAGAGTAGACTCTTTAGACAAGAACTTTTGAAACTCGTACCAAACTTTCACACTGTCAACTTCAGATTGAATTTCATGTTGAGGAATCTTAATTGATTGCAAGATTGGCAAACTTATTTGACCACGAGAACGAAACCCTGGGCTAATAATTACTGCTTTTCCCTCTGGTAAGGTGTTAAATTGATTGACATCAAATAGCTTCCGGGTACTATTTTGATCAGAATTAGAAGTACTTGCGCCGCCCTTGCCTCCTGATGAGCGAGAACGCTGCTTATACTTAATTTCTTCCTCCCCCAAGAAATTACTAAACCTCTCGGCGGCGACATCATCCTGTGGATTGAAAAATGCCTTGGTAGCGCATCCCCCAAAGATGGCATTAGTTGTGTTTTCACCATAGGATTCAATCAGCATTGAAAGATTTTGTAAACCTAAGATAGAAATTAATCCATCCTCACGGTTCTGGTTGAGCCAGTCAACCAGTGCTGGTAAATATAATGTGGGTAATTCATCAATCCCCAACACAAAAGGACAAGTACGTTTGTTAGCCACATTCCGGCTAACTAATAGATGCAGAATCGAGACTAGCAAAGGGGCAATTACATCACGCTTCTCTTTGTTCATCCCGAAAATCACCATTTGTCGTCCCTTCAAGTCCAGTGGAATATTAGTTTTTCCACAGAAAGCAGCGAGGGCAGAGGGAACCATAAAACGGCTGAACAATCCGCTAGCTGTACCAACAATACTAGCTGCTGTTTCTGGGGAACCGGCGACAGAGACAAACTGCGCGAAAGCCTCTCTGACCATGAAATTCAGATTTTCTGCTTGCTCCATGCGCTTAACTAACTTTGGCAACCCTAGTATTGCTTGGCACATCATGATATCTGGGTACTCTGTGCCCTTTGCCAGCATAAAGACGGCTTGGACTAACTGATCGCCAGCGTTGGTAAAGAAGCTATTTCCAGAATCTTTATCACCGAGTTGGAAATTGCGATTTAGCGTGATTGCTAACTGCCGCGCCATTTCTGAGTCTTCATTGCTACGAAGAAAGTCTATTGGGTTAGCAACTGCGGATTCTGCAAACCCAGGAGCCAAAATAGTAACTTGATAGCCACGTTCGAGAGCATATCCAGCCAGAATCGGGGCTTGTCCTTTAGATGCAGAATAAGCAGATTCTTGCTGTGCATATTTAAAATCGTACAATACTAATGGAAATCCTTGATCTATAGCTGAACGAATCAAAGGATTAATCATTGAAAATGACTTTCCGCTTCCTGGTCCACCACAAACTAGGATGCCTCGCTGTGCCTCTGGGAAGTAAAGGGTTGTTGGATCTTCAGGGATACTCGTTTTCCTGATTCCATTGACAATCTCGCTCCTTGTATTTCTGGGAGTCCCTACATACAGCGATACTCGGTTATGCTTTCGCTTCTGAATTTGCTTACACGCCAATTTCCGAGCTGCCGTTTTCTCTACCGTCCCGCCCCATCTGGCAGTGGCTAACTTGGCTTTCCCTCCCCTACTATCGATGATTTTGGCGATTACAATCACCGCGCCACAAGCGAGTACCCCTAATCCGGCGGGGGAAAATAGCGCCGACTCAATGCCTGGGGGAATGAATTGATTTGGATAGACCTCTGTCTTAGGAGTCTCTGTCATCGCCCAGTGCCCACAATTACCAAATCATTCTCGCTCACGGGCAACCAGGGCACGGGCCCAATGAAGTAAGGAGTGCAAGTTTTCTGTTGGAATGGCGGTCGCGCACAGATCCTAAAGAATAAGCCAAAGTCGGCAGTCCCCTTGGATTCATTAACTCCAGTTAGCGCCACTTTGAATCCCCTACCATACACTAGCCGCCCCGTGGGTTCCTTGCCCCCATTAACTGCTGCTAGGAACCCATAGCCGCCCTTAACTATCTGGGATGAACCAGATGCCCAACGCTTACCATATAAGCCGCCCTGACTGCCAGCAAAATCACCCATTTCTAAATACGAGCATTCCTTGCCGGGAGGACAGGCGACGGGAACGGTGCGGTCGCCTCTGACAACACGTCCAGAAACAAAGTAATTGTTACCTGCCTTTGCATCGCCTTTTTCAGCCGTACCAAGTACAACCGACGCAATCCCCACAACGCCTATATCAGAGCTAATAGGCTGAGGCATTTTATCAAAGGGAACTTGACTTAATTTAGGAATTTGATTGACATAGGCTTGCTGCCATGATTTAAATTTCCCTAACTGAGTTTTGTCCAACCCAGGAATTGAATCAAGCGAATATTTGCTTAGGTCAATCTTATCTAGTGTCAGGTTTGCGGCTTGAGGATTTGAGGCTATGGCTTGAGAAATAGTGCTGCTACCCAGTCCAGCACCATTCTTAGAAAATAGAGCCGCTAATGGGGGAACTTCTGATAGGCTCAGATTGCTTAATTCAGGCATCGCCTTGACCAATGTTTTTGGCGTTTGCCATTGCATTAATCCAAAGTCTTTGAGGGTGGGTTTGGTGGTTGTGGCTGTAGTGGGCAAAGCCACCGTGCTAATGGACTTTAAGCTCAAGGCAGACATCTTAAAGGCATCATCGGCATCGCCCAACATCACAACAGAGTCTACTTTTTGCCCTGCTGTCCACGAACGCGATGGGTCATATCCAAAAACCAAAATCAGGTTTTTAGGTATCTTTAAAAATCCAGGCTGCTGAACGGGCAGCAAAGTATCCCATGTAATTTTCGACCAGTCGGGGGCAGCCGTTTTGTACAAGCCTTGGGAGTAATCAATTGTTGGAGCAACCACTGGGGTGTCCGCCCTTAATGATTTCAAGGTGGAAAGCGGCAGTAACGTGGCCATCGCGGCTAGTAGGAATAGTTTAGATTGCATGATTTTCGTGGGTATTAGTCAGATTTTTTACGAATAAACCTTAACAAATTGCTCAATTTTGCCCCCATTCCAGTAATTGATTAAAGGTGTTTTTGTCAACTCTAGAAAGTGAGATTGCCTCGTCTCTAGTTTTGCCGCGCCGCAATAGTTTAATTGCATCTTGAACTTTATTCCATGTCGTAGATCCGGGTTTAACTTGACCTTTGCGCCCCGCTTCTGCTAGCCCAAAAGCGAGAGCATTGGCATCGTTCCTTTGAATCGCAACCTTTAACGTAGTCCCAGGATTGGGGCGTAAAACGGTAGCGGCAACAGATTGACGCGGCGGGACTGTTATTGTTTGTGGCGACGGCGAGGGCTGCTGGACTACTGGTGGCGCTAATTGCAGCTTTTGAACTGTTAGCGGTAGCGGACGGGTAATTGGCAGGGGTCGATCCGAGTCCGATTTAATCATCAAACTCGTGTAAGCTGGGTTGCCGGTAGCAGGGACTATCTTAAATTGATATTGTTTTTCATTGGTAAGCAATGTAATTTGAGTGCTTCCATTGCTACTAGATGTAACGGGGAAGTTGATCGGGTTAATCTGGCGAAGAAAAATTACGGTCGCCTTGCCTCCTGTACATTCAGAATCGCGGGACTGCTTTGGGCATAAGCCACCGTTCGATGTAAAAGCAAAGCGACTTGGATCGCCAATCCAAACTTGCTTGATAGTTTCCCCGGTAGACATCAAATTAATAGTTAATCCGTAGCCCTTCCACACCTTTAACTCGATAGCGCTGGAGTTTGCATCATTCTCGTAAACCGTTCGGATGGGCATTGCCGACACGCTTGAGGCAGTAGTTATTAAGAGGGTTGTAACAATAGCGAGTTTCTTTAACATTTTTCCTAGTTGCCGTAACATTATCGTGACTACAGCGATATTGTTTGATTAACGAATATTTGCACTGGCTTACCAACGTCAATCACGAACACTTCTTCTCTACCGCTTAACTGTTGCGAACGTGCAACATTTGAATTTTTGATATTGTCGAGAACGCTATTAAATGCACCCTCTCCGAAAGCGGCGGATAAATCTTTTTGACCGTTGGTAGTGGAACTAGTAGAGAAGCCATTAGAGTTGCTGCTGACTTGAGTTATGGGGCGATTTTGTACCTCGGCAGCTTTGGCGACTCCCGCGACGATCCCAGAAATAAAATTGTTACCCAGGTTGCTACCTTTACGGGACTGTGCTTTGAGAAAATTGCCATCCTTAGCCATAATCAAAACAGCGTTTGGCGGTAGCGGCTTCTCTTGCGTGTCGCCATTAGAGTTAATTAGGACTGAAACGCCGCGTAGTTTGGCGAAACCCGAACCATTGGACTCTGCTAGTTGAACAACCAGATAAGCGCCCACGGGTAGTACGTCGCCACCATCAGAAGCCTTTAAGGGTTTCGATATTTTCACTAAGTAGTTCTGGTTGCCAGTATCACCAGCACCCCAGGCGATCGGCGTTTCTAATCTGCCCTCTGCGGTGCTGCCGACGAGTACGCGCTTTGTATTGTAATTAATGGTTGTGTTCTGGGCTATTTGCGTAGCTCCGACTGTGCCTCCTTCTATTCCATTCGTCTTAGTAGGTTCCTCACTTTCTGGCTCCTCGGCTGAACTGCTGAAACTGCCAGCATTGGCAGCAATAAGCCATTGCTGAGTGGGATCTATTTTTGCGACGTTCGCTTGGGGGAGGGGGATCGATTGAGGAGATTGTCTGACTGGCTGGGCAATTTGGGGCTGGGGCTGAGGTTGCAATACTTTAGCTGTGGCAAAGGTTCTAGGCGCTGGATGGCTAGTAACGGAATCAGGCTGTTGTCCGCGCTGCACTGTTCTTAGGGTGGGGGTAACAGGCGCTACAGCTACTGGGGTTGGGCTAGAGGTAGGCGTTGGGCTTGGCTTCTCTTCACGAATCTTTTTAAATTCGTAATTTTGGCTAGTCAGGGCAAGCGCTGTTTTATCCTTGCCTACCTCGTTAACTACTTCTGTTTCTGGCGTTTGCTCGTTGGCTTTGGGCGGCTGCACTTTGTTACTGGAAAACTTCAGCACATTCATTGAGTTGCCTAGCATTGCCCCGATGATCGTCACGAAGAGAAGGCAAATTAGGGCAACAACGCCCATTTTTAAGAGTGGAGACTGTGAGACTGTTCGAGTGGTAACGATTTCCTCTGGTGCGGGGTTCTGTTCTGGTTGAATTGAATCATTAATCGAAGAGGTTTTAGCCCCGTTCATGGCGGCAAAATCTTGCGACTCTATCTCAATAGTTGCCGACGGTAAGGGTTCCTGGCTGTTCTGGATCATAGGTCTAAATCTTGGATTTTATAAATTTCCAACCCAGCTTTCCGAACGCGAGAAGCGGTTTCTTGAACATCGGATGCAAATCTAGGAATGGCAGCCGTATCAATCGCCCTGACGAATACAGTTTTATTGAAAGAGATGGGCTTACCAACTAAATTGCTGCCTTGGAAAACGACAATCTCGGCTACCATATCTACTTTCCATTGCCCATCCTTAATCCGAGTCGGCTGACTGATTAGGCTGACTTTTAGGATTGATTGCGTAGACCCATTAAAGACATCGGGCGGTGTGAGATTACCTATCTCCTCAAGGAATGGTGCGCGAAAATCTTCTGACAATGCAAAGCCTGAAGCCCATGCACTGGTAGTAATCTTGGCTTTCGATGTTGATACCCCAGGATCTAATTTTAATTGTTTGGTGGGGTCTTTCTTGTAATCATCGGTTGGCTTTGGTAGAGCATTCCAACTCAAAAGTCCGGTCATTGTCTGCCCTACAAAATGTGTAATAGCTTGCGGCGATCGCTCCTGGCTACCTATAGGAATAACTCTAATAGATTCGCCATCGTATAACTCCACAAGGGTCGAGGCTTTCGATTTATAAATTGTCCCTATCCGAGCAAAATTGATAATTTCTATGAATAATAAAACCGTTAATAAAACAGCATTGACTATTAGGAATATTGGGGTAAAATTTAACTCTTTCCTCTCTAAGAATTTCATCTTCGTAGTCCTACTGAGAATTTGACCCCACTAGTGAAAGCTGAGAATACAGCCATTCCGCCACCAGTGCCTATGGCTACTGCGAGTAATGGCGAGAAAATGGCTTGCAAAAGTTGCATTAGCAAAGGATTGCTAGAAGGTTTGGAGACTATTGCGCTGGCAATAATACCTACTGTTATGGAGTACGAAATAAGAACTAATGTCAGTCCTAACCAGCCAGACAGCCAAGCGTAAATAGGCTTGCTTTGAAAAGGCAGCAAAGATAGAACTAGGAAGATTGGGGCAGCAAATGCAATCATTAAGAATGACAGTTGGACAATGTACTGAAAAGCTGCCGATACCCCACTGAGAATGACATAAACAAAGCCCTGAATTGCGCTGTTAACTAGTTCGCCGCTAAGGTCTAAGGGGTTCCAACTTCCTCCTCCAGAACCCGCGCCAGTCTTTTCTCTAGCTTTCTGCGCGTCTTTTCGTGCATTTTCCACAGCATCTTTGATGCAAGCTTGTTTCTCGCTCAATTCTTCACCTTCCTGCTTTTTTTCTCTTTTCTTCTCGCAATTAGCTATAGCTAATTGTGCGGCTAAAACAAAGCTTTGATCAGCATTAACATTCCGTATCGCATCTCTCAGGTTTACCCCATTTCTCGTAATACTTAAAATACTCCTATTTAGCCCAGTTGAAACGTTTCTCAAAGCGACTGTTGCATTAGCGAGAAGGAACCCATTATTACTAAGCATTGCAATTACTAGCAAGGGTAAAACCATCTCAGAGATAAAATCAAAACCAAACCCTTCTTCTGCATACTTCCTGTACCAGCCAAATGATGCAAAGCCAATCATCACAACAGCCGCGAGGGTAGAAACAGCGACGACAGCCGTATAAATTGGGCTTGTTCCAGATGCTAATTCTAGCCAATCATTCTCAAACGATTTATAGATTAGGTCTGCGCCTGAGATAGCGCCTTCGACTATTTCGCCTGAATTCGTAGTACCCGTATCTTCTCCAGCTTTTTGCCCTGTCGTTTGGGCAAAAAGAATAACTAAGAACGTTATCATTTGAGTTATCGTAACGTTATTGTGACTCGATTATTGATTCTTCCAGAATGAATCGTTAGCGGCAGCAGATTGGATTATCTGGCGAGTAGCGGCGTTAGATTCCTGATCCTTCGCCGCAGCTTGCTCATCAAGCCTGTCTGAAATATCGGCAAGGTTAATATTTGCAACAGCCAAGGAACGGGATTGCTCTTGTGCTTCTGAGTGGATAGACTTGGCAATCACAACATTTTGCAAGTTTTGAATAGCGACCTTTTTAAGAATGTCTTGGGTAATAACATCCTGTTGGGCGGCGGCAGCATTTTCGCTTGATTGAGCAGTGGCATCATTAGTTATTGCTGCCTCTTGCGATTGCACTCGTTGACCCTCAACTCCTAGTACTGATTCTGACTGACCGCGTGTATATTGCTGGTTCCAATCCTTGATAGCATTGTCGGCTTGAATGCGAGGGTCTAATATCAGCAACGCGCCTTCTTGTTTCTGAATCACTTTCTCGATATTCTTGCCAGCTTTTAGGGGATCAGGAATACCCAAATCGCCAACGCTAGATTCAATTGCCTGGGTTAATTCAGCTGACAACTTGCCCAAACTTTTAGTAAATTCTTTCTGATAATTACTAATGTAAGTCTGCAAGCTGCTATAGATTTGTTGAAATTGAGTTAAGAAAGATTGGTTTTGATTGGTTTGAGCGTTGGCTGGAACGGCATCTTCGCCTAATTCTATATCGACACCGCAATTTATCTTTGAATCGCTAATAAATTTTGCGTATTGAGCTTGGTTGTATTGCCAAACCTGAAAGCCTCCTATTGACACGACACCCGCGAGTATTGCCACCAATAGCTTCGTATGAATGACTGACGATAGAACCTTCATAATGGTTTTCCCTGTTTGATGCACTCGACATAATATTTAGAAAATTCTGCCACCCAGGTAAACTTATCACTGTGAATTTTCTTGAACTTATCTCGCGTTGCTTGTTCTTCTCTGCTATTAGCAACCAACGCCAGCAGGGGATACGAAGGATAATAGCGGCAGCGCACATACTTGTTGTTGTAGTCCAACAGCCACAAAGTATATAGCTGCTGAATATTAGGGACAAAGCTTTCGTTTTTATCAATAATTTCTCTAGGGATGCCCAGTAACTCAGAGAAACTATTAGCCGCACCTGGGACAATGCGCCCAATCAATCGCAATGGCATATTTTGTAATATTTGTTCTCCCGCCTCCGATTTAGCAATAGAAATCACATCCTGCGCCGCCAGAAACACCCGACAGCCTTGTTTACGAGCCGTAGCACATTTCCGACCCGCAAGCCGCGACAAGGCGGAAAAACCCAGCAAGACGCTAGCCTCATCCATAAAAAACACGCTGTTGGGCGACGAAAGGGATTGCCGAGACGCGGCGATATATGCACTCATCCCGAACACTTCTGCATCTTTCCCTGATTGCAGATTAGTCAGAGCAAAGGTAATCAACTGGCTATCTGCCTGGAAGGTTGAAGGCTTACAGATTGCGCTACCAATGCTACTGGCCTGCCAGTACTGTAAGCGCAAGCGGATGTAGTTTAGTGCTTTTTCTACATTGTCATCCTGATAGCCCAAGTAAATACACTCAGGAGAAAAGAACTTCTCCATATCTACTAGGGTGGGAGTATTCGCCCACTCTGGGGTATTAATTCCCGCTTTCCGCGCTAATTCAAATCGCTCTTGGATTTCGGCATCTTCATAAAAAGCTTTTGTACCTAGAGGTATAATAGACTCGATAGTTTGTGATAGCAACCCATCAAACTTTTGCGTTCCTAAAACTAATTGAAGCACAATTAAATTAATATCATTCCGATGGGCTTTTGTTCTTTCCTCCCACTGCGACTCAGGAAGCTTCGATAGGTCTAGCGGTTGTACAAGGTTGTTTGATTCCTTAGAGATATCAAAGTAAAACCCATTAAAGTAGGGCGTGAAGTCTCCAAAGGTTCCTGAACCATCATCATTTGGCAAGTCAATCATTAATACTGACATTCCCAACGCCAAGCATTGATAAATAATAGAGGCAATTATTACCGATTTCCCACTCCCGGTAGTGCCAATTACCATCATGTTTTTCGGCTTTCACAGGTCAATGTGAACCGAAGATTGACCCTCGTCAGCAACTAATTCAAAGCCTTGTTTATCGCCGTGCGCTGTCTGGACGACTGGCGTTAAACCAATTACTTCACTGGCAAAGAAAGTGGCACGTCTGTTGAAAGGAAAAGTAAATTGCGGTCGCTGTCTCAATAGCAAAGTATCAAGCCAGATTGACCATGTATACTGCATTTCTCTAATCAACTCAGCAGGTTGATTGATATAGCCTGAAATCAACCGACAAGCATCGTCGATTTCGTCTGGAGAGTTGCGATAAACAAGGATTGTCACAGCTACATTTTCCGGGACATCACCCGTGTAAAGCTGCTTCTGAGCATCGACTGACCGCTCCGTATTAATTTGCGCTCCTACGTCAATAGTCTTTTTGCTGGCGCTAAAGGAGGCATTTATTGACCGTCTTGTAATCAATTGTTGGGTAAGCCTAATCATTTTTTGATCGGCTGGGCTAATCTCTGTTATTATCTCGACATCATAAATAACCTCGCGTGAGAATACGTCCCATAAAAAGCGTACTTGCTGATGGGTTGAAGCAAATACCTCTGGTTTTTGGGCAAGCGTCATTACGCCGATATACTTCTTTTTGTCAGTACTCTGGTGGGGTAAACATACCCAGCGTCTGTCCGCGTAGGGTATGCCGTTATTCAGAAGTACGGATGTAGCGTGTAATTGGTCGTTATACCGCGATGGGTTGGGCGCGGCTTCGCTAAATTCCTCTTTTAATTCGCCAGTATCATAAACTAGAGCATGGGGCACTTTTGTCGGCTTCGCACCCATTCTAGAAACTAGGTCGCCCCACAATTGCTTGTCTGATTTTGGCGAGGGGAACAAGCCCATCTCAGATAGTATTTGTTGATGGCGCAAAGAGACAATTATCGCTTTTTCAAGAACTTGAATTAAGTTTTGAAGAGTGAGTTCGGTTGCTCCTGTTGGGGTGAATTTGCGCTGTAAAAAGTTCGCCAGCTTAACTATCGCTCTATCTACCGCGTCACCACCTTCGGTCCCTCCTGGGCGGACAGTAAAAGTCGTGTAAATACTGAGCTTGATATCCTTACGCTGATAATTACGCGTCAGTTCTTGCATCCGCGCAACCTGCCCCCAATCCAAAAATTCTATCTCTTGAGATACAGGGCTATCTAGTCTCTGGCGATAGCTTTCAATCACTTTCTCTTCGTCGCAAAACGAAGACCATCTAAACGTGAATTTCTCACCCGACGAGAACTCTTTACAGCCGTTCTCAAAAGCCTTGGCCATCGCCTCTAGTCTCTCTGATGAATTAAACAGTGGGTGAAAGCCAGTGCATTCATATCCGAATACTAATTGCAGGGTGTTGTTCGTGTCGCTTACTTGTTTTTTGCTCAACAAGTAAGCTCCAATTTGATAGTTCCCCTTTTTTAATTTTACTAAAGTTGCTAAGTCTAAAAAGTCTTCAAAGGGAACTATTTTTTGATTACGAATATTGCTTTTTACCATAATTTAGGCATCCCCTTGACACCCGCCCTTTTTTTATTTTGGGGCGAAGAATATCTGACATAGCCACGAGTGAAAACTGGAACGCTTGGGAACACTCTTGACCAGAACAAGTAAGGACGTTTGCCAGATAAAACTATCACAGTTGCACTCAACCAAACACCAGCCAGCAGTCCCCAAACTATTCCTGCCCCAAACATAATCGCTATGATGAAGCCCACGCCAAACATAAATAAGGCGACTGCAAACTGAAAGCCAGTAAAAATGCCTATTGTTGCATTTTGACCAAGTGACTGATTCACCCGTTTGATGGGCGATTTATTGTACTCGCTCATCACTAACAAGCGGCTGTAACGCCGTTAAATAAGATACTTTGAGCAATCCAAAGCACCAGGATTATGAAAAACACGCCTACGGGCTGTTGAACCATCTGCGTTACTTCCTGTCCTTCACCAATGCCGTTGGCAACCTTAAGCCCAGAAGCCACAAAGTATACAAACAAAAGCACTGTGATGGTTGCATTGATAACTGCGGGAAGTGCTTTAATCGCGGTAGTAGCCGCCGCCGCACCACCGCCACCAATACCACCAGCGCCGCCGAACATACAAGTCATTGCTGTCTGAGCCGAATCGAACAAGCCCCACCCATAAGAAGGCATCGACTGCATGACAATGATTGTCGCCGTACCTGCCGCGTAAATTTGATGCTGATACTTGCGCCCAATCGCCGCGAACGCCTTAGCCAGAACTTGAGATTGTGTTCTTCGCACAGAATTATTAGATGCCAAGATAATTGCTCCTTTCTTCATATAAAAATCAAGAATTCAGAAGTCAGAATCAATCAAGTATGGTTTTACACCATACTTAACATCCACCAGCGATGCACTGAGCCGGTCGTTGTGTCGCACAGAATTCAATTCTGAATTCTGGCGACTGACTCCTGAATTCTGTTTTGATAAAAATTACTTTTTCGATCCTCTTTGAAGAAACTCATTCTCTATGTCAACTAAAGTATGCTCTCTAGCTAGTGAGCGAATTTCTTGAAGGGGAGCAATATGACACTTGTATAGCTTGCTCATGCCATTTAGACCACCTGTTTTTTTGTTGGTGAATTTCTTGAACTCTGGCAAGTACTTCCGAGCTATATTCAAATATGCTTGTAGTTGTCTTGCAGAAACCTTTGGCTTTAACATCGCCGCAACTTCTGGTCTTGTTAGTTCTTCATTTTGCCAAGCATTCCCCCCTATCCCCATGATTCTGAGAACTTCTTGTCACTTCTAACTACATATAAAAATACCCGCCTTTTTCGTGGCGGGCAAGTCGCAAATGCAACTACAAGAGAAAAATTTTGTTCAAAGACAAGAATTTAGCTTCTTACCCTGACTCGCCCATTTTTCATCTAGAAGGCTGCAAGCTACGTGAACAACGTTTTGAGGGTTTCGCTTAAATCTTCCTTTCATTCCCCAGCAGCGAACAGTGTAATCACTTTCGTATCCTAATACGAACGCCATCTCTTGATAAGTTAATTTCCACTTCTTCTTAAACTCTATTGGGTGCATAGTATTTATTTGATACTTGCATAAGGAACTTATTTAATATTTATAACATAATTACTTAGTCAAATCTTTATAATTTAGTA
Source organism: Nostoc sp. (assembly GCF_054880495.1). NCBI lineage: Bacteria > Bacillati > Cyanobacteriota > Cyanophyceae > Nostocales > Nostocaceae > Nostoc > Nostoc sp. The sequence goes on along the minus strand of NZ_JBTYKD010000223.1, from coordinate 35,773 downwards.
TCAGAGGATAAATAATTTTATTATATTTATTTATCTTAATATTTTTCTAAAATATATTAGCTATTATCGGATTTATCAAATTTATCTATAATAGAGATATTCTCTTTTAAGCAATCAACTTTATGTCCAACACAGATACTAATTTTCAGCAACTCTTTCAACCCAAAAGTCAAATTAATAAAGATAACCAAAATCCCACGCTATTAGTCAATCGCTTAACTCCTACTGATGATCAAATCAAAGACTGGCTACAGTCACCACAAATCAAACAGTGGCTTACAAAACTACTAATGGGCATACCAAATAATCTCAAGATAGAAGCGGTAAATACCATAATCAAAAATCTTATACAAAACCCAGATAAAGACTGTCGAGTACAATTCGGTAGTTCAACTATTGGAGTTGATGTTTTACGGTGGCAGCTTTGGGCATCCTATAAATTACCTTACGCCAGTGGAATCAAAACTCCTGATTGCCCCTACACTTTGAAAAAACATTTGGATGCTTCTGACTAACTTGCCAGATGACCGAACAATTCGCACTCTTGCTAACGCCCCGCTCCGCTAACGCAGTGACGCTCCTTCTCTGCGAGACGCACTCGCGTTCGTCGCTAACGCAATTCGCTTTTTCCGACCTACTTGTATTGAATATGTGATTTTTCCATTACTCATATCTAACTACGGTCGCATCCAACCAAGCTACTCTTGAAGTACACAATAAAATAAAATATTTTTACCCCTGACCAAGATGCCAGCGCCTTTAAAAGTTGACCTGTCACCAATAGAAGATCAAGCCCTACTAGCACTCACTCAAGCAAAAGGTATACCACCAAGAACTCAAAGTCGTGCCACTGTACTACGCTTATCAGCCGCTGGATGGACAGTGCTAAAGATCGCACAATACTTAAAATGGCATCCACAGACTGTACGCGACACAATTCATCGCTGGTACTGGGGCAAACTCGATAGTTTGTGGGATTGTTCGCGTCCGGGTCGCCGTCGCCGATGGCATAACCCAAATATGAAGTCTCTGCTTCAATTCAAAATATCTTTATTTAGCTATCAACTTATTTTTATTTTATTTTCTTACATCTCTTACATCTATTTAATGCTATTTCTCCACAGTCATGGCGTTTCTACTACTTATGCAGTCAAAATTTACAGGCAGTACAAGGATGAAGCACTCGCTACTCTCACCAGCAATCCCTACCAGTTAGCTGCTGACATCTACGGTATTGGTTTTCTGAGAACTGATAAAATTGCCTTTAATTTAGGAGTTGCGCCTGATAGTCAGTTCCGTTACCGTGCTGGTTTAATTCATGTTTTGAACGAAGCTGCTGCCGATGGGCATTGCTATTTACCCCAGCCAAAACTCATTGAGAATGTGATCAAACTGCTGACTACAGCAGATCACACACCCGAAGAAGATGCCCTCGCTGATATTATCAAAGACATGGCACTCAAGGATGACTTAATCCGCGAGAAAAGCTCAGACCAAACGCTGCTATGTTATCTACCAACGTACTTTCACACCGAACAGAACCTTGCTCAATTAATACAATCTAGATTTTGCCAACCAGTTGCACAAGATATGCCTCGTGTTCGCGCCTGGATTGAGCGCTTCACCAAGAGTCGTAAAATCAAACTTTCACCACAGCAACGGCTAGCGGTAGAAATGGCTGCATATTCAAGGGTAATGATTCTTACTGGTGGCCCCGGTTGCGGTAAAACTTTCACCACCCAGACCATAGTCTCTCTGTGGAAAGCAATGGGCAAATCTATCGCCTTAGCTGCGCCAACTGGACGCGCTGCTCAACGCCTGAGTGAAATCACACAACTCGAAGCCAAGACGATACACTGCTTGTTGGAATTTGACCCAAAGACAATGGGCTTCTTACGCGATAATCAAAACCCTTTACCCCATACCGCAATTGTCGCGCTAGAAGCTAGTATGCTTGATTTGTTTCTGGCATCTTCTTTGGTAAAGGCGATACAATACGGTTCCCAACTACTGCTAGTGGGTGACATTGACCAGTTACCCTCTGTCGGTCCCGGTCAAGTCCTTGCTGACTTGATTAATTCTGGTCACGTTCCGGTGGTGCGGTTGACCAAGGTATTTAGGCAAGCCCAACAGAGCGCAATTATCACCGCTGCTCACCAAATTAACCGAAGCCAGTTTCCCACAATTGAACCGATTTCCGATAATCCCGTGTCTGAGTGTCTGTGGCACGGCGGTGGTCATCACCCCAAACATGGTGTTAAAGCAATATCCGAAATCATTACAGACTTGATTCCCCGCCTGGGTTACAATCGAGCTACGGATGTGCAAGTGCTTTGCCCCACGTCGCGGGGTTTGCTTGGGACTCGTAACCTCAATACCGTATTGCAGCAGTTGATTAATCCGCCCAGTCCCGACAAAGTAGAGATTACCAGGAGCGGGAATTTATTACGAGAAGGCGATCGGATCATTCAACTAACTAATGATTATAATCACGAAATTTTTAATGGCGACTTCGGAATTATCAAGGCCATTGATCTTGAAGAGATGGAAGTTACTGTACAGTATGGTAAGCATACTGTCGTTAGGACCAGAGCAGACTTAAATCAAATTGCCCTCGCCTGGAGCTTCACCATTCATCAAAGCCAGGGTTCAGAATATCCGGTAGTAATTCTGCCAATTTATACGCAGCCTTATATGATGTTGTCTCGTGAACAGTTGTACACAGCATTAACTTGTGCCAAGCAGTTAGCGATTGTCGTTGGTTCCAAGAAAGCGATATCCAAGGCTTTGCGTTCTAGTGACGGCCAACTGCGATATACGCGATTACAGCAGCGGTTGGAAAGCGCTTTTTTGCACCCGACGATTGCAATTTAGAAATGTTCAACTTAACAATTTCACCCGGCTTGCGGTTGTTCCTCTCAATCAAGAGTGAGAAAAGAAGTAGCTAGCTGTGCTTTCGCCCACAATTCCACTCGGTTTGTACCTTTTCCTGCCCCTCTCAAAAAATAAACTAAAAATGACTCTATAGTTTTATGGCGTGATAGCGCTTAAAAAACAGTACACTGCGGCGTAAATAAACCCCCTATTCCGATTGGTACCGAAGCAACATAAGTAGGGGAGAATTTTGTACAAGTTCTTTAAAATAAGCACCTTTGTCCATTTTTTAAACCAAAAACTACATTTGTAGTATTTGTATATCGCATTTAGAGGACGCTCTTTGACCTCTTATATCATTTATTAACTATAAAGTCATTTTTAGTTTATTTTTTTCACCTATTTTTAGGTTTTTCAAAATAAATACCCTGCTGAACAATTGCATAACAGTATTGTGTTTGTCACGCTCCTCAGTATTAGAGGTGTACTATACGCAAAAATCGAGAAATTTTCAGTCGCTTGAGGGTGAGTTGAAACGCCCATTTTAAAGGACAATAAAAATCAGACACTATAAAATCAGACGAAACTACTATTGTGTCTGATTTTTAAGGGAGTAATAAAAATGACGCTCTCTCTAGTCCACATAACAGCGCATAGAAAGGCGATCGCTTCCTTGCCAGTAGCCCAGGCGGAGGCGAAGTTGATTGCGCTGTGGCTGGAGGGAAAAGCCTCGTCTTCTATTCGGGCTTACCAGCGATACACTAGGCGATTTCTGGATTTTCTGGACAAGCCGCTCAAAAAAGTGACTTATGAAGACTTGGTAGAATACGCCGCTGACTTTGGGGGCAATGCCGAAAGCACAAAGCGGATATACATAGCTTGTGCTAAAAGCTTGATTAGTTTCGCTCATAAAATTGGATATCTCCCTTTTAATGTGGGTATGGCACTAAAACTGGGTGAATTGCCAGATGTAATCAACGAACGCTATCTCGATGAAGCTGATATTAAATTGTTGATACGGGCAGCCAATAAGCATTTAGCTGATGCGAAAACTTCCAAACGACAGTACACAGCCCTACGTAATTTGTTAATTATCAAACTCTTGTATCAGGCAGGGTTACGGGCAAGTGAAATCTGTAATTTAACTTGGGTAGATTTGACACCCCGCAGTGATAGTGGACAGGTGTACGTGAGAAAAGCCAAGGGGAGCAAAAATCGCACAATTCTCATTAAGCCGAAGCTGTGGGCGGAACTAATGGAGTTCAAAGGTCAAGCTTTACCTACAGACGCAGTTTTCCGAAGTCAAAAAGGGGGACATCTCGACCGTCAAAACTTGCACCCAATTGTCAAAGCAATTGCACAAGAAGCTGGATTAAGCGAACTGGTTTCTGCTCACTGGTTACGTCATGCCCACGGTTCTCACGCGATTGAGCGCGGGACTAATCCAGTGCTGGTGAAAGAAACTTTGGGTCATGCCAATTTAGCCATCACTGATCGCTATCTAAAGGCTAGACCTAATGACAGTAGCGCTTTGAACTTGATGGATCTTTGACCATTTAATGAAATTCAAAATTCAAAATTCAAAATGAATAATAAGAATAATTTTGAATTAATTAATTCGCTCTTTTCTTGCCCTCACTGATAGCGCCGGCGGCAAGCGAGTATTTTCGAGTCGCGTCTTGTAATAATGAAATTGATAATTTTGAATTTTGAATTGTTTTGACATTTTGCATGACTTGTGAAAATGCATCACAAATTTGAACCAGTGGCATAAATTGCTACCGGAAACGAAACAAAAAACAGCTTTCAAGTGCCAAAAAGATTTTTTCCCTAGCCAGCCCCCTCCATAGGCAAGACCTCTTCACTTAGCAAGGTGTAAAATTCAGGAACTTGAGATTCCACAAGTCGCAGTTCATTTGCCGCGATCGCTTCAAGTTCCAGCACCGTCTCCCAGCGCAAATCCCCAGTCCATCGCTTGAGGATACCCTTAATCGCGTCCACCCCCTGCTTGATACCAGAGCGTAGCATTTCCACGCAATGAAGTAGGGTAATGCGATCGGTCGGAGGCGACTCAAATTCGGTAGTATCCTCCCCTTGGCAATGGGAGTTCCCTATAGCATCAAGGGGGGGGATGGATACGGCCTGCTGATTGGGGTTTGCACTATACGCAGCAGGGGTTTGAGCAGCGTAATAGGTTCGATTTTCTTTTTGATTACGCTTCGTTTGACGATGAGCAATCACCTCTTGAGCAAATTCTAATTCCTCTTTAGATAAAGAGAAAAGTTTCACCTGTTGCCCCCGTTTACCTTGCTTGCGGAAAGTCAGCTTTAGCCCCAGCTGCTCTAGTAAAGTCGCCAGCAACCAAATAGGTTTACAGTCTAGGGGAATAGTAAACCCAAGAATTGCTTTGACGTGAGCAGCACAGTTTTTAGCGATCGCCGTCATCTTGAGTAAGGTGGAATCGTCTCCGGTAACTTCTTCACCCTTCATTAAACTTGAGAGAATTTGATGCAGTCCCAGGTTAAATCTAGCCAGCCAGCGTGCGGAGTAATTGCCCCAGTCGATGCACAAAGGTAGATTGTCGCGCTCGGTGCGGTCTTTTTGGGTGACAATTGTTGGTGGGGTAGGATAAGTTTGCCCAGTTTTGGGGTCAGTAAACGATTCTTCGGGCGGGGCTAAAATGGCCTCAAGTCCAGCAATTGCTCTAATTAAGCGACCACCTTTATCCATTTCTACGAGTGATTCGGTTACTTCGATGCCGTAAGAATCAGAAATGCGAAACTTTTCACATTCAAAAATTTCATTAGGGTCAAGGTAATCTTTGCTCTGACGGGCGCGGTACTCACTCAAAGTAATATTCTTAGCCTTGGCAACATGAGAATTGTGGGCACGATCCAAAGCTTGTGCTGCTGCTTTTAGACTTTCTCTTGCTTGGTCATCATCATCACTGCCCACACATATAAATGTATTACCCATTTCGGTGAGGAGCGATCGCAAATCATCACGCAGATTATTAAGAGAATAGTGGCGGTTAGCCATAATTTGGCAGTAAGCCTCAAGCGCCCAATCTTTCTCTGCGCCCCGCTTGCCTGTTTCTCTGTCAATTCGCAACAGAAAAGCTGTCATTTCATTGGTTTGGAGCAAGCGCTCTTTAATCTTGGATGCGTTTGTATCCTTGTAACCAAAGGGAGGACGCGGGGCCACCCAAATATGAAACGGGACTTTCGGGCGATAGCGGTACAGTTGTTGGGCACATTCGGTAGCGGTTTGGGAAACGCCGTGAAACACACCGAACACTAAATCAAAATGATACTCAGAAATATCGACACCAGTACCGAGACTGGGAGAGGTGAACAAGGCATCAAAGTTTTTGACGGCGTTGGTGATATCTTTGATGAAAGCGACATTTTCATCACTGCCAGAATTGTCAGAGTGAACAGACCAGATACGCCATTTTTTTGGTGTATGTGATTTTTCGGAGTTAGATTCTTCGTACTTGATAGTAAAGGATTTGTCGAGTTTTTTAATAAAACGCTTACTGTCACTTGCAACCATGACTTTCTCACCAAGCATCAGCGCTGCCGAGATTTGGGCGACTAGGGCGCTCTCATTATCCCCCTCGTACCAATAAATTGTGCGTGAACCGTTTCGCCACTCGTTTTTAATGATGTAAGGTACTTCACCTTTTGGTCGCATTGCAAGAAAGAAGTCTACAGTCAGGTCATCCATGTGTGCGTCGGCGATGACGACCAGTGGCGCGTTATATACTATATATTCCAGTACTTCAAGTATTGCTGCACGGTGCTGTTTGCAAGTATTACTGTGTAGTAAGTGGGTGAGGTATTGGCAGGCTTCATCTATAAATATGCAGCCGTAGGTGAGAGACTGAGTATTCAACTTATGCAAGCTGTCAATAGTAATACTAAGGGCTTGAGCCTGAGCTAAACCTGTGTAACCCAAGTCGGAGTACATGGCAGTTTTGAGTCGTTCGGCAAGATTTTTCAACAAGTTAACCCGATGTCCATTGTTGAGAAATCTGGCATTAGGATTTTGGTCACGCCACCAGCGCATGAGTTCAGTTTTCCCTGTACCCATGTCGCTCCACAGTACAACCAGTCCTGATTTTGGGAAATTGAAGGTAGGGGATTTCTTCGATTTGTCTGAAGAAACTCCGCCAGAATCCGTAGATTCCTTCTTTCTCGAATGTCCTTTTATAGATGGCGTGAAAAGTTGTTCCTTTTCAAGATCATAAAGCTCAGGCAAATTGCATTTTTCTTCAAGTTCAGGAATGCACAAAGCCTCAGAGAGATACTTGACATTAATAGTGACATCCGGCTGGTACTTGCTTAACCCCCATTTTTTAGCCCGATACGATCGCTTGTAATCAGCAAGTGATTTAGCATCATCGATGATTGCGGTCAGTAAAGCGTTAGCATCTTCGCCCCGCGCCACAACAAAATCATCAACACCTTTCTCTGGGCCTGGTAAGAGCGCAACTTCACATTCACAACCAGCAGCTAAGATTGCTTTTGCAGTGCGAACAGTGGCTTGAAATACTGACCAACGGGTATTGGCTTTGGTTTCGTAATCGAATAAAATAATAAACTTGCGTCCCGCCTGAGCCATTGGTATTAAGTCAGGATGCAACCGTTCATCAAAATCTTGTTTGCCGACGCGCCCGTTCCAAATTCCGGGGAGTGCGATCGCTACAAACCCCAAAGAGAGCAAACAGGCCGCCTTCTTCTCGCCCTCGCATAAGATAATCGGAATCTCTGGATGCTGTTTTACCCACTCCCAAAAGATTAGCGGATTGAGTTGATCCAGTAAGCGCAGCGCCAAAAGTGAATGATAGCGCTTAATTAAATAGCGTTTTGCTATTTTGTCCCAGATGGGGTTAGCGACATCAAAGTAGGTAACGCGGTTGGGGGTTTTGGGGGGTGATTCATACTTAACGGGTTTCCATGAGTCCCAATCAATACGGGGGAAGTTCGGCTTAATTCGCCCCCACTCCATTGGTCGCCAATTATTCAATGGGTCAAGAGATTGAATCCATATCCCCCCCAGCAATAAATGGTCATACTTCTTAATGTATGTATCTGTGACTCGACCTGCATTTTTCCGGGGGATTTTGTCGGAGATGAACAGGTAGTCGTAAACTGATTCGGACTCTATGTGGAAGAAGTTGCGCTCAATTAACGCTGGATGAATGGCGCTACCAACATATAACTCATGGTGTTCAGCAGCTGTGAGATTGTTGGGATATTCAATCGGGTGTTCCTTCTGCTCAATTGATACCTTGCAATCTGGTTTAGGCTCGAATGGCTGTTTGTTGCCACTCTTAATTGCATTTTTATTTGTATTCACATTTTTTCCTAAATTTTTCCATGACAATTTCGGCGACATTGCACCTATGCCGCATTCATCAGTGAACAGTTATCAGTTATCAGTCATCAGTTATCAGTCATCAGTTATTAGTTATCAGCGATAATGACGGAGCATTTAAGTTGCATAAAAGCTCCCTCTGTACTGCGGGAGCAGAACCCGTAGGGTTGTCCTTACAGCGAATCAACCTGGAAAAATGAATGACGATTAGCTTAACTGTTAACTGTTAACTGTTCACTGTTTTTTCGAGCTTGTGTGATTAAATCAGTCTCCTGGGTGGTAAGGAGATCCCAATAGTCAAGTTTTATCACCTCGTATTTTTCAGCCACAGCCCAAAACTCCTGCCATGTAAACTCAAGACGAGCAAGTACTTGCCTAATTTCACTAATAGCCACAGGTAATAGTTGTAATTGCTCCGTCCTTGTTGCTAGCGCCTCCTGTGTGGGACTAGTACCCAAAATTATCGCCGCAGCTTCTAGCGCTTGGGTGTTGTTCATGGCACTGGCGAGGTTTTTCAGTGCCATACCCATGAGGCGCAGACATTCCTGGGCATTTTCCTTGGGCGGTTCCTGCGCTAGCTCGCGCAGGTCAATTGTCTTTTCCAGTGCAACTTTGACCTGCTTGTTCAACGCTTTAGTTGCCTGTTGGGTCATGGTATTTTCCCACTGCTGTTGAGGGCGTTCAAGTAGTGCGTGTTCTAATTCTTGGATACGTTGTTGGAGTTGCTGATTCTCAATTGAGAGCTTTCTCAACCCTTCCATTTCATCCAATCGCTGCTGTAACTGAATATTCTGCTCCTTCTGTTGCCTGTACAGGAAATGCAAGGATTGGATTTGCTCACTTACTTGGGCTTCGGCTCTAGCATTAACCTCTGCTTGTAGTCCAATCCTCAATTCCTGCTCTAGACGTTCTAACTCTTGCTTGTGTTGCTCTTTGAGTGCCGCGATCGCTTCGGCATAAACTTTAGGATATGTACGCTCAGTAGATTGGGACACAATTGCGGCGTCCAAATCAGTGTTGTTTACCAGCAGCCTTTCACCATCGCTGAAGCTAACAATCTGCTGCGAATTATTCGGTGCGTCTGCACAAATCACTCCTGATTCCCCAAAACTTGGATGTTCTGGCGATGAAATTGTGATGACATTTTTGGGAACCAATGGTTCCTGATTTTTGGGAACCAATGGTTCCTGATGGAATGGCTTTCTCGCTCTTGGCATTGGGGCAACAATATTAGCCGCAGCTGCGAAATCTGATTCGCTAGGCTCTGGGTTTGATTCCAAAGCCAGTGTTATCGCAGCAATAAGTTTTTCTGGTTCTTTGGCTAACCTCAAAAGAGGACGGGCTTGGCGCTCATTTTTAATCTGTGGCCCCAACTCCCCTGCTGCAACAATAACTTTTGATGCCCCTAACAGTTGATTTATACGCCGATAGCCACCATATACATGCAATTCGCCTTGGCAATATTGTTCAAAGTTTTTGTACCCAGCGATTCTGTACATCCGCTCGTCATGCATGACGCGAAAGAGTTCTACTGCTTGCAACTCAAATTGGTCTATGGTAGCGAAGATGTCTTTGATACTGCTGTTGAGATCATTGTAATCAAGTGCTGATTTGGTTTCTTCTCTATTTAGTGTCAGCATATTTCTCTCCCGTCATTAGCACAAGGAGAGTGGTTTGAAAAAAAATTTGATGTCACCTTAATCCCGACACCAAGGTGTATTGGGCATAAGTCATTTTTCACGATATTTTTCCCTGATAACTTGGTTGACAAGCTTCAGAGGGGGTTGTATCAGTTATCAGTTGACAGTTATCAAGGACTGTGAATTCCAACTGATAACTGGTAACTGTTCTTCGCGCTGCTACTGCTTTTTGCTACGATTTTTGGGATTTCTTAACCAAACTTTACTTTACCTAAAATTCATGAATTTTGACAGCAAAAACACACCGCAAGGAATGGACTTTCCAAGCGGCAGATCCTATAATGGATCTGGTAGCGCGGTAAAAACTCTCGGACAAACTTAGTGGAATGACAGTCGCCAAACTATAAATACCACTTGTTTTGTTGCTTCGAGATCAACCCCGCTCTGAGGTTATATGGAATTTAAGACCCGCAGAAAGCGCTACTCCCTAGTGGCGCTTTCTGCGTTAAGTTCTCGTACTGTTGTATCTTCACCTCCATACCTCCTTTTAATTAGCTTGATTTTACATAACTTGTGGTCTTTCCGTATCTAACGAGATTCTGATTTTTTTTGTTTGATTCCTCCATATTTACCAGTGTTTCTTCCAGCTTACCCTGATTGGGTAATCACTTTTTCAAGAAGCAGCACCTACAGCAGAGGTCATTTCTGCCTTGGGCTTGCGCTCAAAAACTTGTATGTTGGGTTCTTCTAGTACGAACCCATGTTCTGTTTGCTGACCAAGTTTACCAGCGATCGCTGCAACCCACTGTGGGTAATTACTAGCAGCATCGGTCAGTTTCTTCCAAATCTTAGGTTTGACTGTAATTGAAATGATGCGATCATCACAGTCAAGTTCAAATTGTTGCCAACCATTCTCTACTATGTTAGATTGTGGCAGTTCGTTGATTTTGATTGTTATTTCTAGTTTTCCTGCAATCATAGCTACCTCCCTTAAGATGCGATCGCTAATTCTGATGAAGTGTCAGATGTATGCACCAATCCTAGCGGATCTGTCAAAATATACTTTTTAATCACTGGTTGTAGAGTAAAACTAATTTCTTTAGTAACTGAATCTCTGTTACTTTCAATCAATGAGTTTTTTTCGAGGACTTCCAAAGCTCTAATTAAATCTGAAGTTGACATTAATTCTTTCTGTTTATTATTCATATCTATTAAGAGTTTGGTAAAATTTACAGGACTTGAATCCAAGGTTAGTTCTTCTGCTAGATAAATCATAATTTGTTTTTGAGTTTTGCTCAATAATTGTTGGCTAAACACCTGATTAAGCATTTCTTGAAACTGATCACTAACCAAAGTAGTTGGGTTTTCAAAAAACTTTTCTGCACTACTAGCAAAGAAATGATGAATTCTATTAGCTACTGCTTTTAATTCTGTAGGATTACCACGATAAGTTTTAATTAACTTATTGCACTTTTCCTTGTCAGTTAATCCTTTGCTGGATAAAAGTTGCAAAGCGGCATTTACCTCCAAACCTTCAATTCTCAAAAAGTCAATAGGTAGTTCTGCCGCTATCAAACTTTCAAGCTGATCAGGGAAAACTCGACTAGTTAAGAGTACACAGCTCTCGGATAACTCCTCTGTTAAACGACGAAAAAATAGTCCATACTCTAGCCGATGCTGGAAGTTATTCCTTTGAAATAAAGCTTCAGATGCATCCAATACTAGCAAGCAGCGACGTGATTGCAACTGGTTTATCAGCACAGAAATCATTGCCTTACTGCTGTGTTCAAGCAAGTTTGAGGATGATTCCAAAGGTTTAATTAGCCTTATCAAATCAGTTATCAATTCTTGAATTAATGGCGCATGGGCTACAGATTTCCAAATTAAGCAGTCAAATGTGGGTTTAGACTCTATACTAAGCTCTGCTACTAGCTTCGCCGCTAATGCACTTTTGCCAATTCCTGCTACTCCTGCTAGCAATACACATCGCTGCCTAACTACTAATTCTTTCAAACGTGTTAGCTCATGCTCTCGCCCATAAAAATTAGATACATCAGGTAATTTACTTCCAATAATTGGTACTAACTTATTAACAGGGTGTGTTTGTTCCTTACTAAGGATATCTTGATACTTATACTTTTTTGTTACTTGCTCTAAAAAATATCGTAAGTTTTTTTTAACAATTCGTTCGCCATTTCCAATTGTTTTCGAGAACATATTCCACAAGGGAGGAGCTATACGCCTTTGGAGGTAGTTAAGACTGTAAATAGAGTTATTTGATAATTCCTGATACTCCTTGTTATTCCATGCTCCCTCAATGACAAGAACCTCAGCCTCAGATAAGTACGTATGTCTTTCGGCTAAGACTAAGTGATTTGCTACAACCAATGCTTCCTCAAAAGTTACAGACACTAAAAACATTTGCCCTAGAAGTCTCTGTTGTTCTGGAATAACAGAGGGAGCAGCAGCAGATTTAAGTCTTGATTCAGCACTAAAATCCATATCTTTTTTAGTTCTGTTGGAGTATTAAATGTGTACAGAGAGTCTTTTATAGATTAGGGCTAGTTTCAGTAAAATTGTACTGCACCTATATGATACTTTTTTTTTGTTCATAATTGTTTACATTAGATAACTGCTATAAGATTTTCTAATAAAGCTACTTAGATTTTTGAGTAAGTAGGTAGGTACAAATAAACCTAACTGGTTATGTAGTTACATTTGGCTAGCTTAACAATACACAAAGCGAATGGTTATGAATAGACTTATACAAAATAAGGATTCACTAAGGAATGGTACTAATAAAAGCCCAAAGCCTTGTGTCGCATCGTTCCCAGTCTTAAGACTGGGAATGTATTCCGAGAAGCTCTGCCTTTCGTCAAGAAAGAAGAGGCTCCGCCTCCCAAGGTGGGTTAAGAGGCTGGAGGCTCTTAACCAGTCAGGGCAAGACCTGTCTCTTAACTTAGTGCCATTGGATTCACTAAAGAATTCCCTATCACGCTTTAAACGCAAGGGAGGAAGTTCAGTGATTTACTGATATCAATCCCCTTTGCACTCAACGTCAAAACCCCGATGATGCTGAAAACTGTGTCTCTTGTGGTACTTCACTAGTGATTTACTGTATCAATCCCCTTTGCACTCAACGTCAAAACCCCGATGATGCTGAAAACTGTGTCTCTTGTGGTACTTCACTGCTGATTAACAACCGCATCCGATTAATCAAGCCATTAAAGGCGCTCACTGATAATCCCTACAACTACTTTGATGTTTTTGAGGTAGATGATGCTGGTACTAAGTGGCATGCTGTTCGTGAACAACGAGTCATGAAAGTTCTTAAATGGAACACACCTAAGCTAACAGAGTTAATCAATCGGGAATCTCTCACTTTGCAACTAATTCGGCATCCCCAAATTCCTCGCAGTTCCCCAGATGATTATTTTACTTTTGTCCCGAATAATAATCTTCTAACATTGCATTGCTTGGTTATGAATAAATTTGAGGGACAAAACTTAGAGGAATGGATAGAATCTAATGGACAAATTTCCCAATCTTTAGCAATGGGATGGTTGCGACAGTTGGTTGATATCCTTCATGAAGTACATCGCTCTAATTTTTTTCATAGAGATATTAAGCCTTCTAATATAGTTCTTCAACCAAATGGTCAACTAGCATTAGTTGATTTTGGAGTGGCACGGCGAGTGACTGATACCTATTTGGCAAAAGTTAGTGGAAGTGGAGGAACTAGTGCAGGTAGGGGAGGACGATATGAAATTACGTCAGTCGTTACACCTTGTTATACTCCGATGGAACAAATTAATGGTAGAGCAGTACCTCAATCAGATTTCTTTTCCTTGGGATGTACTATTGTAAATCTACTTACTGGTACTTCCCTTATTAACCTACCAACAGATGAAAAAACAGGAAACCTGATTTGGAGAAAAGATGCACCGCAGGTTGACAGACCTTTTGCTGATTTCATTGATGAGTTGATGGCTCCTTTGCCAGGGCAGCGTCCGCAAACAACTGAAGTAATTTTGCAGCGCTTAGAGCGCTTACCATTTAAATCAAAACTTAATCGAGTAATAACATCGAAGTCATTTCAAATTGGTGCAGGTATTTTAGGGGCTTTAAGTTTGTTTAGCTTGTTCTATGTATCACTCCCTTTTATAGCTAATTATTATCTAGATCAAGGAAAAAAAGCTCAACAAGAAAATCGGTTTGCAGATGCTATAAATTACTTTAATCAAGCAGTTCAATATAATTCTAATCTAACTTATTCAATCTCCCAGTTTTACTTTGAGCAAGCAGATCGGCGTGGAAATACTCTTGAAGCTTCTAGAAAATACTATGAGCTAGCTATCAAGCTTAATCCTAAATATGAAGATGCTTATACTAATTTGGCTTTAATATGTCAAGACCTATCTGACGATAAGTGTATTAAAAGTAGTTATGAGGCACTTTTTAGATTAAATCCTAAGTCATGGTTAGGGCATTATACGCTGGGAAGTTTTTATGATGACAGAACAGAATACGAATTAGCGGAAATCCAATATAAATTAGCTATAAAAAATAGCAACGGAGATCCACAACCTCTTAATAATCTAGCCAGATTAAAGAATATAACTGGGGATTATAATGCAGCAGTCGCTTTAGCTCTAGAAGGCTTACAAAAAACTAAAGACCCTGAAAGTCAAGCTACTTTGTACAAGAATTTAGGCTGGGCGAAATTAGGGCAAAAGAAGTATAGCGAGGCGAAGGAATATTTAGAAAAAGCGATTAAATTAGACTCCAAAAGAACAGATGCTTACTGCCTGCTAGCACAGGTACATGAAATGAAGGGTGAAATTAATCATGCCAGGATATCCTGGGAAGTCTGCTTGGTTGCAGAGTCTAACCAGTTAGAGGTTCAGAAATGGAGGAAGCAAGTATTAAAGCGGTTATTGGGAGATATTGTGCCGGGATCTTCACCATAGGCTTTTTTTTATCACCCAATCCCGTTATGCTACTAACTTGCAGAGAATAAGACAAGATTTTCCAATGCCCAATCCAGCCACACCCAACTCAAGAAACGAAATAGGGAAAAAAGTCTCTAGAGTTCCATTGGTAACAATTGCATCAATAATGCTTCTATCAAACTCTCTTTGCGTATTTGCTCAACCCCAAGTAGTAGCAAAGCGTGTGTGTATTAATCAAGTTGGTCGAATTGTCAGTGATAGCGATCGCTATTTAGCAGTTGGAAGCGAGATTTGTCTAGGAGATAAGATTAACCCAGCTAATGGAAGTACGGTTAAAGCTGTATGCTATTCCAGTCGTCAGGTTTTAGAATTTCAGCAGAGTGCTGTTTTCGGTGTCTCAGGTATATGTACGCCGCCACAGGTTCAAGCAGAACGACGGCAATGTACACCTCTAAATCGGCATGGCTGTCCAAAGATGAAAGGCCCAGGTGAGGAGCAAGATTCACTAAAGCTGATTACTCCCTATGGAAATATACTTTTGAATACCCGACCGACAATTTCTTGGCGTCCTGTGAAAAATGCTACCAGCTATACAGTAGAGGTCACTAGTTACGAATTTCGTTGGGAAACAGAAGTAAAAGATACTATACTGCCCTATCCAAAAGAGCGAAAAGAATTGGAGTACGGCGCTGCGTATACAATTACTGTAACTGCAAATCAAGGTGACTCTCCGATTAATTCTTCTGGTTCATTAGTAGTTCATGTATTGCCGGAAAGTGATGTTAAACAGGTTTTAGAGGAGGTGAATGTAATTAAGAAATTAGGCTTGCCTCCCGACGAAGCCGCTTTGATTGACCTAGACATTATATATATGTCAAAAGGGTTTCTAAATGAAACAATTAATACATTAAAAGCAAGAGTGGCAGCAGGTAGTAAAAATCCGACACTGTTTAGAGTACTAGGAGATCGTTATTTAGATGCATGGTTACTAGATGAAGCTTTTCGTGAATATAAGAAGGCAGAGTGGTTGGCGAAAAGTAGTGGTAACTCGAATGAATTAGCTCAGGTGGAGTCACGGCTAAAATTGCTCAAATCTCAAAGCCAACCACCGATGAGCAGGAAACCTGCCCAATAGTAAGGGTGAGAGTAATCTGGATTTGACAGCAAACTCAATTGTGCAAGACGTAGTGCATCTGCTTTAGTTTTGCCATCTTTCAATTCCTTGTAAAATTCTTTCATCAGGAGAGCAGTAGAGTTGTCATCTACACGCCATAAAGTTGCTACAGTACTCCTTGCTCCTGCTTGGGCTGCGATCCCAGCGATTCCTAATGCTGAACGCTTATTTCCCTTAGCTGTCTGGCAAGCACTTAAAACCAATAACTCAATTGTATCTTCATCGATTTGATTTTTTTGTTTCAGTAAACTGTCAAACTCTAATAAGTTGATTGGTTTATCCCAGCTAAAAAACATTGTCAGTTGAGGAACGGAACTGAATTGAGCATGAGTTGTTAAGTGAATAATCGGAAAACTTTCTGTATTTACTTCTTCTAGAAAGCGTTTATAAGTGAACTCTTCATTGAGCAACAAAACTGAAGAATTGGTTTGCTCTTTGACGTTTGCTACTTCTTGTACCACAGATGGTAGTTCTGTCAGGGAGTTATGAGCATTTGCGGCTTTGAAGCTGGGACTAGATTTAGAGAGTCCAGCAATTAAAGCTCTTAACTGTTTTTTAGGTAAGAGTTTGGGTTGCCGAACTTTAGAACCCAAAGTCTCAGCAATGTTGTAGTGTTTCAGTAAATAATCTTTTCCATCATGAAGCAAGCCTATAGGTAAACTTTGAAAAGATGTATCTAAAGTAAACACTAATGTTCCATCTGGAGGCAAATATCTCTTGATGGGTGCAATTAGCGAATTATAAAGTGCTTGAGAATAATCAAGAATTACCTGATTTTTAGTATTAGCAAAGTTCCGATCCTGTAAAGTTTGTAAAAGATGATCTGCATGAACTTTAACTAGATTTGGATCAACAGAATGATGGTGAATGGATTTGTTAGGTGACTGAACAACTACCTCTATACTGTTGCCCAAATCAATAATGTGAATTACTGAAGGTATGCTAGCTAAATTTTTCAGATCATTCAAAGCCACAAGGTCAAGTCTGCCACATTGAAGATAATTTTCCAACTCTGCTATTTGCAGTCTTTCGTTAGTCTGAATTACTCGTGACAAATTCGGGTTAGAATCTGCTAGGAGCAATCGCATATAGTCACGATACAAAGGCTCCACTTTTTCTTTGAAGGAGAACTGTAAATCTGTATTAGTTGACAAAAGATTGTTGCGAACTTGAGTGACGTTTTCAATTGCTGCACTATATGCTTGGAGAGCTTCTTTATATTTTCCCTGCTCTTTGTACAAATTTCCTAATTCCTGCTGCCATTGATAGGCAAGATCCCATGCTTGAACTGATTGAGCTAATGTCAAAGCCTCTTCAAAATCTGCTTGTGATTGCTCTAGTTTTAACAAGTTTAGGGGTTTAAGTAAAGAGTCTCTACAGACAGCGCGTTTTGGGTCGGGGTCTGTCTTGAGAAATCGCTCCTCTTGGGCTTTGCCCAAGACCGCGTTTCTCGCTAAATCCCCGTCACAAAACTTACTTGCGACTTGCGACTTACGACTTGCGACTTGTTTGAACTTTCCTAAAGTGCCAAAACTCTCTGACTGTAATCTCAGACTATTAGTGCTTTTAGCCGTTTCTAACGCAGATTCAGCATATTCAATAGCTATGAAATGAAACTGGTTGTCTGGGATTTTATTCAGACTTTTAGCAAAGTTCAGCTTGGCATAAACAGAATAGCTGGTTGGTAATTGAGAAAATGCCGAATGATTTTTCAACAGGAAAGCAACAGCAGGCT
This sequence comes from Nostoc sp., assembly GCF_054880495.1. Taxonomy (NCBI): domain Bacteria; kingdom Bacillati; phylum Cyanobacteriota; class Cyanophyceae; order Nostocales; family Nostocaceae; genus Nostoc; species Nostoc sp. The sequence continues at coordinate 18,016 of NZ_JBTYKD010000223.1, read as the reverse complement.
GTATCTGTTGAGTGATTATATTACGAAGCGAGGCTAATTTTGTATTACCTGAACTGGACTCTACTGCTAACCAATTATCAAAGTCCAATAGTAAGTTTAAGCGATGTAATTGAGCTTGCAGTTTTACTACTGTTGGAGCATTTGGGGTGTGAATTACTTGTTGATAAATATCAAGTGATTCAGCTGCCTGTTGTTGAATAAAATTGACAAATCCTTTCCGAAAAATAGGTTCTTCTATTAAGTAATATTTATTTTGTGCTTGCTTGTAAATATCCTGCTTAGTACTACCTAATGAAAGCAGAATTCCACTAGTGTCAATAGAGGGTATCCACTTAGCCGCAGATAATATTTCTGACAAAACTTTTTTTGATTCATCAAGCTTGCCCAACCGACGCAAGACTTCTCCCAAGTTATGCAATCCGAGCAAGTTTACGGGTGAAGGAGTTAGCTTATTAATGGCTGCCGTCAGCAGTTTTTCCATCTTATCAGTAGGTTGCTGTGGTGTAGTGGCGCAAAGAGAAGCATTTGCGTCTAACTTCACAGCTGACAAAAGCGTATTACAAGCTCGATAATGTAAGCCCAGCGCTTGTAGAGCAAGATTCTGGTTGATTAAACTTCCGGTAATACCATCTTCATAGTGGAGTTTTTGATAAATTTTCGTAGCTTTTTGCCAAGTTTCAAAAGCCGACTCTGCTTGGCCGATATCCAATTGCTTTTGACCTCTTTGGGTCAGTAAATCCGCCTCTTTCTGTTGTTGGGCTTCTTTATTTATAGCTTGAGCCGGAATCAGAAATGGTTGGCTCACAACTATAGATAACCCGAAAATGACTAGCAACAAGTACTTGAAGCAATATCGGAGTCTAATCATCCTTCTGAGTCGTTTTCTTCAGTGGTAATACTTTTAATACATGGGATTCTTGAGAACACAAACTGGCAGACAACGAAGCATTAGGAACGACAGTATTGGGTTGTTTTGCCGTCAAAATAAAATTCCCATCAGAATCTTGTATCAAGGCTTGGGCTTCTATGATTTGTGTTGGTTCTTCGCTTGAGTATGACTTTGGTTCCTGTGAATTATTAATAGCTTCACCTGGAACAAAGTTACTCTGCCAACTCAAATTGCTAGCTGGCAGGTCGTTAGAACTAATTGGAAGACCGCTAGTACCAGTGACGACCAATTTACTACTGGCTACTGTCCCCGATCGTCTCTGACAAACCGATGCAATCTCAGGAGTTGCACGAATCGCTTCTGGTTCTGCTTTAGCCTGCACAGGATTAGTAAATAAGGTGTTGATCTGAATCGTACCATTCAATCCGAACCGTGAACTAGCTGTAATTTTGCTATCAGGAGAAAGGAATAGTCCTTTGGTGTCGATTCTGATATTACCGCCTTGCCCTTCAAAAGCATTCGCTGTGATGCTGCTATTTTTTATTGCAACTAGGATATCTGTGTCGATTCTGATATTACCGCCGTCGCCATTACCACCAGCAGTCGCAGTAATGATACTGTCACGTAATTGTAAGTCACCAGAGTGTAAGAAAATGTCGCCTCCTTGGCCCTTTGTGCCGCCCTCTGTGCCAGCTGTGATAGTACCTCTGTCTAGATTGATACTGTCTGCGTTGATTCGGAGGGTTCCTGCATTTCCTTGTCCTGGCTGAAAGTTGAGATTTTTTGGAATTTTTTCACCACCAATATTTACTCTCCCACCATCAGTGACAGTTAATCGTTCTGCTTCGATTGTCAGATTTCCGGCCTTTCCAGTTCCTCCAGTTCGAGCTGATATTCTGCTAGGAGAATTACCAGTTAATGACTTTCCGGTTACTTGCACTTCTTCGTCAGCAGTGATAGATACGTTGCCTCCCGAACCCTGCCCAAATGTGCCTGATGATATAACTCCTCCAGAGCGTAGACTTAACCGCGCAGTTTGAATCTTGATGTTACCGCCAGATCCGGTAGATCCTCGTTGGGCCAAACTTGTTATGGAACTGCCTGCATTCGCTGTTGGTTTTCGCAACACTTCCACTGAATCATGAGCTAAGACCTCTATGGAACCAGCATTTCCGAAGCCATACGTACCAGCAGCGATCCCTGCTCCATCCCGGACATTTAACCGCCCAGTTTCAATATTGATGTTGCCACCAGCTCCGGTAGCTCTTGGGTAAACTAGGCTCGATATACCAGTGTTGAAAAACGAATCAACTTCTGGTAATCCCACCAGGTTCACGGAATCTGAAGCATTAATTTTCAATGTTCCTCCCGTTCCTGCTCCTAATGTGCTGGACTCAATCTGAGAACCACCGTCTAGCATTAGCTTCATGGCTTGTATTTGAATATTGCCACCACCATTCCCACTGGCATCAACTGCTGCTGCTCCAGATAACTGGATCTCTCCAAAGGCTGAGATGCCTGAATATCCCAACGTCCAGCCTTTATCTGTAGGAATCAGATTGACCAAACCCGCTCCAGCCACGCTGCCTAATTCAATCTGTCCCCCTGTTGTTTTAAGCGTTCCACTTGAGAGTAATATATTACCACCCACCAAAGCTAAGGTTTGATTTGGCTGCACGCGTAGACCAGAACTAGTATCTATGAGGTTTGAAGTTTTTCTTATACCTTGTCCGTCTCCAAAGACGCGAATATTTCCAGCATTTGTCCCAAATCCTAATCCCACAGGCACGCTCACTGTCAACAGAGGTTCTGCACCACTAAGGGGTTTAGCATCGAAGGAGATGCCATCAGCAAATTTAATATTACTGGCAGTAGTGCCGAAAAACGAGCCGCCAATGTTCAGTGAAGCATTCAGCCCAAAAATAATCCCATTGGGATTAATAAGAAATACGTTGGCTATGCCGTTAGCTCGAATTAAACCATCAATATTAGATATTGAGCTACCCGTCACTCTTGTCAAAATGTTTTGGATGTCTGGGGCATTTTTGAAGTAGACTGCGCTTCCTGTGGGTACAGAAAACTGTCCAAAGCTGTGGAACAAATTGCTTCCGACTTGGGTTCCTCCCGTTATCGCACTGGTATTATTACCCTCTATCGTGACGTTGGAGTTGACTCTTAGGGTTGCATCTGGAACAATTTGTGCCGCAATTGGCTCCCAAGGCAATAGACAAAACAAAGTGCTGCCCTTAATAAGCCAGGATAAAGCTTTTGTCATAAATCATAGTAAAAGTTTCTCGGTTGGTTTCTGAATTATTTTTAGTACAGACTTGCACCCTGCACCCGAATGATTACCAATCATACAGATTAATAGTAGCGGTAGCGTCTTGTCAAATTGGATTGGAGACAGAGGCTTTTTCTCTAGTGGTAAAACTGTTAATATTTTCTAAAATCCGAGCGAAAGTGATCGGGAGTAAAATACGTTTGTGGATTTATCAGTGATGAACAGAAAACGTAGTGAGTCCTTTAATGAAGTTGCAGAAATCTATGATGCAGCACGCCCTAGCTATCCATCTCAATTGATTGAAGATGTAATTGAGATGGCTAATCTTCCAGATTCAGCTTCAATTTTAGATATTGGAACAGGGACAGGTAAGGGAACTGTTCCATTTGCTGAAAAGGGCTATGCTATCTGCTGTTTAGAGCCAGGTGAAAGACTGATTGCAATAGCATCTCAAAATATGCGTTTATATCCAAAGGTGACATTTGAGACAGTGACTTTAGAGGATTGGAACCTACGCCCAAGGGCCTTTGATTTAGCAATATCTGCCCAAGCCTTTCATTGGATAAATCGTGAAAAAGGGTATCCAAAAGTTGCACAAGCTTTAAAAGAAAAAGGTTATATTGCGTTTTTTTGGAATTTCTCTATTTTACCAGATACTTCAATATTTCAGGCGCTCAAAGAAACGTTTCAAAAATATGTACATACAACAATATATAATGCTAAACCATCCTCAGTTGAATCACTAATAAAAAAAAGAGAAAACTGGATATTAAATAGCTTTTGTTTCAAAAACCTAGTGGTCAAACAATATCCTTGGTCTATTAATTATGATGCAGAACGATATCTAGGTCTTCTGAAAACTCAAACTGCTTATCAAGAATTTACTGAAACTGAAAAGCAGGATTTTTCTAATGCTATTATACAGATATTAAATGCTCACGGAGGATATGTTACTAAACCCTATTTATCGGTTCTTTTCTTTGCTCAAAAAATTTAAATCAGCCCTTTCATTCTAAATAAAACTCAATATCGAGTGTGGGTTACAACTCATCTCAAACCCGATACGGAAAAACTACGGATTTCAACCTAGATAAGGTTTATATAGTCACCCAAAATGCAATACTCGCGGTCAAATAATCAAGCATTAGCCGTTGTTTTACCAATGTGTTGAAGAGAGTGATTTCTAGAATACGCCCAAACAGTATTTTGTTGTTGTAGTGCCTCTGGCGTGGCGTCAACTGGATTCGGTCAAACTATGACTTTAGCCACAAATTATCGGTTTAGCCAGTTCTTAGGGATTAGTTGGTTCAGCTGTGCCATTGAGATATATTATTGTTCAGCCATCAGCAATGGGGAGCATATTTTCAAGTGTTCTAGAGTTTCTTGTTCTTGACTAATAAATTTCGTCTTCTTCATCTACCCAATCTTCATCCCAGAGAAGTTCATTGTAAACCTTAGTTGCTTGAGATATTTTTAGGTTGTGAGCTGCGGTCACACAATTTCTTGGTTGCCAGCCAATGAGGGCATATCTTCCATATAAATGTCTGACAGCATCTTTGGAGTCATTAATTACTGGAATATCCTCTTTGATGTATTTCCGCAATTGGATTCCTAAACGAATTGCCTCCATTTCATAATTTTGAAAGTAGGGTTCTTCAACATCAGGTGTAGAAATCAGCAATACTCTCACCCAGGCATGACTTTTATAGATAGCTTTCGCTACAACTAAATTGACTTGTTTTGGTGTCCAGTTGCTCCTTTGTAAAAACTTATCTATTGCTGATTCATCATCTAAATCTATATCTACATTAGATTCTGAAAGTATTTGCGAGATATCCGTATTTTCTAGGAACAGTTCGTACCACTCTTGAAAAGTTTCGGGACTAAACAGTTTTCTCGCTTCTTCAAATGAAATTTTCTCCCATCCAGCATCTGTAACTATTTCGTTACCAGTCTTTGCAATGAACAGATTCTTTTCTTCTAGCATCCAAGGGAAGGATGTATTGTGATGTTTTCTCTTTCGTTTACCCATTGAATAACCTGATGCCATTGCGATGGAGAGCGACAAGTCACAATTTGCGCTCATGAATTTCTTAATTAAAAATCAGTAAATTACTAAATTTTCTTAGCACTTACCTTGAGTAAATTAATCATTGTGTGCGTGTTCAAACTCGTAAACGTAAAATAGGCGACTAAATTTCTCAAGCAAGTATCCTAGAAGTACAAATAATGTTGCACCCCCAAGCGCCCACCAGAATCCTGTATGAGGAAAAACTGTTAAAAGTGACGCGGGTATTTGGTTTACAGATGCTAATGCAGCTTTTACCGCTATGGCTCTTGCATCCAGAATTACAGCAACACATAAGCATAATATAGATAACCCGTAAGCCAACACCCGTAGACGTTTAATATTTTTCAAAGCATCTTTGCAAACTTGGCAATGTTGGGTATGAGTTGTCCAGACATCAAAAAGCTTTTGTTTGTCTAATTCTAGCAAGGGAAGATCGGTATTACACCCTGAAGCCCAAGGAATACTACCTCCAGCTTTTTTCTCCAACCACTGGCGAAATGTAATTACCATTTTATCTTGAGGATTGGGTGTATATACTGCGTTCACCCATTGGCCCTTTTGGCGTTTAGCTAGAATCTTCTGTTGATAATGAAGAAATACTAAGTCTTGGTGTAAGAACAAAGATGACAAAACATGGCCTAGCCAAGTAGGCATTGGTAGTCCAAAGACTCCTAATCCTTTAGGTGTCTTGCCCATCTCGTTCTTAACTAAGACCTGGCAGCCAATATGACGGCACCATCCTGGACGTGTGGGACTAGCATACAATGCCAGGATCAGCTTACCACCATCGCGTGAAGTAGAAACAATTCTCATCTGACAAGGTGGTTGGAAGTCGTGAATCGCTTGCTCAATCGTGGGGGCAGTCGGTGTAATTTCAAAAGAAAATCCTTCTTGAGTAGACATTTGCTTGATGCAAAGCATATCGTAGTAATTAGCATCTTTATAGCGATTGCCAACTATACCGTGGTGGGAAACAGGGACATGGGCTGGGTCAGCTACATTTTCCATGAAAAAATCCCATCCATAGGGTAGGTCACGTATATTCCAAAATAGATGAACTACTCTGTCGGAGTTTTCTTCAAGTTCTGGAATAATTCGTGGTGTCCTCAATTGACTTTCAAGCTGTGCCTCAGAACCAGACTCAGCCCAAACCCACAATAAACCCTGCCGTTCTTGTGTTGGATAACTAATTGCAGATGACTTTGAATTTGAGCAGTGCTTAGAGGATGTCTGCTGATCTTTCGACTGGGGAATGCTCACACAGTTTCCCTGCGAGTCAAAACGCCAAGCATGATAAGCACATAAAAGTGTGCCATCAGACTCAACACGCCCTTCTGAAAGAGGAGCTAGTCGATGGGGGCAACAATCTTCAAAGCAAGACCATTTACTCAAACTGTCTCGCCACAAGACTAAATCTTTTCCTAATAACTGTATTGCGTGTGGGCGAGATGGATCTAGAAAATCCACAACTGCTACAGGATACCATTGCTTTGTCCATTGAAATACTTCTTCTTTTTGTTGATCCAATGGAACGCTTGCGTTATCCATATCCCCTTGCAAATTTATTTTAGTGGTCATGTGTGTCCTTTTATGTTTTTGAACTAATAAAATTAAAGCTGTTTAATATTTAATATAGTTGCAATTCCAAGTATGCTTTTTTCTACTTAAAAAACTTTCTTCCCTTGCCTGATGGCATAAAACGGCTTTTAATTGGCAGATACTTAGCTGGATTTTGGGTAGCGATCGCTGCCCTTGAGTAGTCCCAGGGGGCAACGCACGAATATGACTTACCCTGTCAAGGGATATCAGGAGATTGCGGCAGTGATGAGAGTAGGTTAGCAGGAGCGATCGCTACGATCAAGATCATTATTAGAGCAGCACGAAACACGAGGCCGCACATTAACTCTGAAAGTCAAGTTTTCTGACTATCATCAGATAACCCGCAGTAAGACAATGCTTGCTCCTATTAGTGAATTAGATACGATCAGGACTTACGCAACTGGCACAGTGCGATCACTATTGAGTAGTATTTATGTACTATGTAAAAGTGGCTTACCCAGAGGTAATTACTGAAATTAGTAACAGTAATTGGCTGTGTTAAGTATTCTTCAAATCATGAGAAAATTAGTTGAGGATACCTAAAATAAAACAATAGTAGTTTATGAGATTTACTACTTTACTTTATCATTGATTGTTATTTTGCTTTCAGAAAGGGTACATTTCCCACTCAACAAGTAGCTTTCACCCCGATTAATACTGAAGATAACAAACTTATTCAGCCGACTAAAGAGCCATCTACTATTGAAAAATAAGAGGATTCTGATGATCAAACCTTCAGCCTTGACTTTGATTTGTAAAGGAAGTAGAGGACTCCTGTAAGGCTGGTCAGCCCCCAAGGATGTTGTTGGTTCTAGTTTCTGAGCTTTTCACCCAGACATTATGGTTGTGATAAAAATCACCACGCTGTTCTAGTGTAAACCCACCCAGTAATAATCCCAACCATACTTCTACCATCGGCATTTGCAACACACGTTGCAGTTTAACTAAAGAAATCTCATCTTTGACATTTATCAGGTGGTTAGCGATCGCGCTCTGCCATTTTTGGACATCCTCATCTGATGCCAAATTGCGAACATCTTCTAAAGTTGTCACCTCATTGAGCATTGCCAAAACATTCGCTTTTTCAACAGGTGCTACTACAGAATCACCCAACTCAGTAGGATATGAAAATTGGTGTGGGCCGTGTGGTTTAAAGATTTGTGGTGTTTGCGGTTCAATCAAATCATCTAAATCTAGGTGCATTGTAGTCCGCACTAAACCAGCAAAGAGATCGGTGCTTACAATTGGCCCCTTTGGGCTATTGCGATCGCGGGTATCTTGCAACAGCACTTCGGCACGAGACTTGAGAATATCCGCAATTTGACTGAAGGCAAGCGCTGCGGTTGATAATTGGGTTTCAATAGGTAAATCATGTAGTTCTGTATCCAAGCAGTGCCATACCGCATCAAGGGAAGAAGTTGGTGGAGATTCGGACAACTCATCTAATACATCCCAAATTGTTAATTGGCGGTATGTGGTCATCTCTAGGATTCTGGATGTAACGGGCAGGGTCGTACTGGACAGTAACTTGAGGTAATCTCAAACATATCCTTATATTGATATAGTGAAACACTGTATTGTTTTGCAAAAGCCTGCAACACCTGATCTGTATAGGCGCGGATCTTGCCAGCCGTTAACCCAAAACAGTGAATTGGTTCTAAGCGGCAAATAGGCTGTTGTCCCAGCCAGAGTTCTGCGCCCAAGGCGTGCAATGGCTTATCCCCTGATTCTTTATACAAATACAGCACTGCAAAATATGTTGCTGGTGGTTCGACTATTACTGAATCAATTTCTGCTAAATTATTCTGGGAGCGGTGGCGATAGAATGAGCGGCGATTGTGGCAGACTTTGGGATTCCAACATCCATCCCCTGCTGTTCCATGTAAAACTTTAGCTTGGGCAGTTGGTAGTTTGGCACATAGCTGACATTTGGGATCGAGTGGCTTGGGCATACCTTACTCCACTTCCTCTCCGATTGCACGATAGTAAGCAGCGATCGCAGCTTCTTGCTCACTGCGAAGGGTATACCGCCGAAACGCTTTCTCGCTTTGATGCCCTGTTAATTTTCGTGCATGGCTGGGGTCAACTCCCAATAGCAATAAGTCAGTAGCGTAAGTATGTCGAAAGGAGTGAGGATGTAAATCCTCAATGTGAGCTAGTTCACCTATTTTTTCTACAGCGAAGTAAATCCCGTGATAACTCAGGCGTTCGCCCTTGTATGAAGCATGGTGTGAAATCATCAGTGGGCTAAGGCTGGTCAAAACCTCCCCCTGCTGTTCGCGCAATTGTAAATATTCTGCCACCACTTGGCGACTTTCTTGACGCAATGGCACTAAGCGTGGTTCATTCGTTTTGGTATCGGGTAAAAACAGCAGCTTGCCATCAAATGATCCAACATTTAGTTGAACAACTTCCCCAGCCCGGAGTCCATGACTGAGAATGTGAACGAGTGCTGTATCCCGTTGCCTTGTTTCTCCGAGCAATTCCAAAGCTGACCAAACCCGCTCCATTTCTTCAGGGGTCAAACTTTGGGCTGGTGGCAGTGGCACTTTTTCCAGTTTAATCCCCAGTGTGGGATTACTAGCAATAATGTCAGGGTACGTATAGCACATCCATTTAAAAAAGCTTTTGAGTGCCGCTACTCCTGCATTGATGCTGCTTTTTGAAAGCGGTTTACCTGCATCAGTCCGCAGTTCATCCCGCAGATACTCTTTATATAGTGCGAAGTGACGCGGGCGTAGCTCATGATAGTGTAGCTCACTCCAAGCCAAAAATCGCTTCAGTTCACGTTCGTAAAGCTTGCGGCTATTGAGTGCAAGGTTGTTGCTGCGTAAAAATTCCAGCACCTTAACCAACCGAATATCGGTTGGTGCAGTTGTTTTTGTTATTCTTTTACTACCTCCTGTCTCTCTAGTAAGTGCGGTATCCTCAATCGGAATTAACTTAATGGGTGGTAAAAAATCTGCGCTGTAATTCATTTTGAATTAGATACTTTCTATCCTAAAAAATATATTAATCTAGTATTATTTTTGCTTTTAGTCCACAGCAAATCCTGAGAATTGACGCATTTTTGGAGTATGGAAACCGATCACAATATCTTGTTTATCTATACCCATTTCCATCAATTCTAAAGCAATATCCGCTTCCGTTGTATTTTGTTGAATCCAAATTTTATTATTTTTGATATCTAAATGCATTATTGGCCCATAAATCCGATGCTGATTATTCCATCCAACACTAATAATTTGATAATGGTCATGTTCTGTATCAAAAATCTGTTCGACTTCTACATCTCCGTAACTAGGCTTGTACTGAAGATATTTAGTTAAGAGTTGCTTAACTTTTGTCCGATAGTCATTTAATTTGTCCATTGTTCTATTGACTCAGTTTCCAGATTGTAAATAATTAGCTTTAATTTGTTTTCATTAACTACAGTTTGAATGAAAGACAAGTTAAAAAAGTCGTTATAAGTTACCAATGGTACAGCTAAATATAAGGTTCTATTTGGCTCCTCACCACGCAATGCTGTCCGATAATTAATAAATTGTCCTAGCGCCATGTGAAATTCAGAAATTTTTGAGGCACTCACAAAATTTTTGATTTCAACTGCTATTTTTTCTCCTGCTTTTTCGGCAGCTAGAAGTCGCTCTGCACCTAAATCAATTTGAACATCAACCCCGCCACACCTAATATTGAGCGGATCATCTGTAATTACCCAACCCTCTTTTTCTAATGCAGACCTCACAATATTGTGGAATAAATCACGAGCCATAGTTTTACAGCAAAGCCACACTAACCTTAATACTGCTCAACACCTAGAGTAGTGTCATTCGCCAGTAAAACATTTAAACATAGATTTCAACTTGGTACTGACTATCGACTCCAGCACATAAATCCTTTAAATCTAGACTTTGCTCACATTATGCTTTAAGTTACATCGTAGTACAATACTTCAAGACAAAATAAGATACCCTTATCTTTTATCCGACATAAACTACGATTAAAATACACGAACCCAGCAGAGAGGCAGGGGAGCAGAGGGGCAGAGGAGATAGGGAAAGAAAGAATGCTAACGTTTCATTAACCAAGGTGTTGGGTTAGCAATCATATTTACTAGACCACCTAAAATTTGGTTGTAAGTTCCATATAGTTCTCTGCCTGATTCGACAGAGAGATAGTTACATTTAACAGCGAACTCAATCCAAGTCTGAGTTTCAGCAGCTTCGGACTCGCAATTATTCAGTTTCGCTACAAAAGCTGCCTCATAACGACGTTTTCGCCAAGCCTCTGCCATATTTGCACACACAGAACGGGACGAGCGGCGAATCTGATCGGTTAATGAATAACGCTCTTCAACAGGAAACTTTTTGGAGAGTTCAAAGATTTTCATGGCGGCATCGAAAGCCATTTGATAAACTTTCAAATCTTTATGACTTTTAATCGGTTCTTTCTCCATCTCCTCTGCTCCTCTGCTCCTCTGCTCCTCTGCTCCTCTGCTCCTCTGCTCCTCTGCTCACTCCTTTCCCAACATGCGATCGCGGAGGGTGCATGTTTGCAACGAGAATAGAAACTATTGCGCTGCCGATAAATTTTGTTTGTCTTGGTATCGCCTTTGATGCGTCATCCAAGCGATAACCATTTACAGGGTGCTAACTTCCAGTTATAGTTAGCCGTAACTTATTATAGGCACAATGCAACTATAACTTTGACTTGGTGCAAAGATAGTTTACAAAAATTGCTCAGGCGATTGCTTTAGTTCCGGTTTAATTCGAGAAGCTATCCACGCGCAGATCCCGCCAGACATCAGAAATCTGCCAGCCGGAATTGCCCACCGATTGTACTGGAGGATTATCAAGAAATGGAATATAGTCAGGAACTCTAGGCTCTGAAATCGCTACTGGTTTCTCCTCAAGCTCAACCACAGAGGCTGGAGAATTGACAGTATTAGCTTCAAGAAGTTGGTCTTCTGCCTCCTCGATTAATTTCATCTGTCTCAGGGTAAGCTTGTCGGATTTTTTGATGATTTTCTTTGTATGTATCTCATTAGAAGTTTTCATTGGCTGTTCCCTCGAAGGCATTGGCTTAAAATTTGGATGAGTAAAGTTGGGAGAAAATGGGTATTAATAATTGCACCGAATAAACACTCTACTGCAAAACTATGGAAAATACGAGTTCCTTGCTGAAGAATTTATCAATTGAGTACAAATTTCTTTTTCGTGCAGATGCCTTAAAGCGATCGCTTCTTGATCATGACTGTAGGTCAAGATTGTGGCTCTTCAGTACTTACTATGCTAAATTCCTTTGATAAAACCCTGAAACCCTTATTTATCAAGATAATTAACATTATTTACTAACATTTTAGGTTTTTAGCAATAATTTTGGCTTTTAACCTTATTTTTTAAGCCAAATTTTGATGTTTAACTAATAATTTAGCATAACAGGTACTGAAGAACCAAAATTGTTTTGCGGTTTTGACTCCTAATGAGCAGATAATAGATGGTTGAGAGTTCTCGCTCATTAGGAACAGCGTTGAGAAACTTATCAGGTGATAAAGGCACAATCTTAGTAGTAGATGACGAAGCCAGCATCCGCCGAATTTTACAGACGCGTCTAGAAATGATTGGTTACAGTGTAGTTACAGCTAGTGATGGTGAAGAAGCTTTATCAGCTTTTCGTAAAGAAACTCCTGACTTAATCGTTCTGGATGTGATGATGCCAAAGCTGGATGGCTACGGTGTCTGTCAAGAATTACGGAAACAATCAGATGTGCCAATCATCATGCTTACAGCCTTGGGAGATGTAGCAGATCGGATCACTGGGCTGGAATTAGGGGCTGATGATTATATGGCGAAACCTTTCTCTCCCAAGGAATTAGAGTCAAGAATTCGCTCGTTGCTGCGACGAAGAAACGATAGAACAACTACTGCTGCTATTCCTAAGAAAGGGAGTAATGGTTGTAGACAATCTTAAAATTGATACCAATAAGCGACAAGTCTACAAAGCAGGTGAGCGGATTCCATTAACGGGTGTAGAGTATAGCTTACTAGAGTTATTGATGAGCTATCCCGGCAAATCTTTTAACCGTGGAGAAATATTGCAGCAAGTGTGGGGTTATAACGCAGAACAACATGCAGATACTCGTGTGGTGGATGTGCATATCTCACGTTTGCGCTTGAAGTTAGAAGATGAGCCGGAAAATCCAGAATATATACTTACAGCAAGAGGAACTGGTTACTTTTTTCAACGAATTGCTCAACTAAAACATCAATCATGAAACCGCCAAGGTTAGTGTTATGACTAAACTCATCTTAATTACAGGCATAAGTAAAGGTCTAGGTTATGCGATGACCGAGGGTTTTATTCAACAGGGGCATACTGTTATTGGTTGTGCCCGTTCATCAGATGCGCTCGATAAAATACGCCACAAATTTAGTGCGCCCAATGATTTCACATCTGTAGATGTGGCAAATGAACAGCTTGTAAAAAAATGGGCACTAGACGTACTTCAAAAATATGAACCGCCAGATATAGTGATAAATAATGCGGCGATTACCAATTATCTAGCACCTTTGTGGGAAATCCCATCTGAAGAATTTTCGGATCTTATAGATATCAATATCAAAGGAGTAGCGAATATAATTCGCCATTTCGTACCAGCAATGGTGAAAAAGAAACGGGGTATTATTGTTAACTTTAGTTCTGGCTGGGGACGTTCGACTTCAGCCCAAGTTGCACCATATTGTGCTTCTAAGTGGGCAATAGAAGGATTAACTCGTTCTTTGGCACAAGAATTGCCAACTGGTATGGCTGCCATACCCCTTAATCCGGGGATTATTCATACAGATATGCTTTCTATTAGCTTTGGAGAAGAAGCTGCTAATTATACACCTGTGTCCGATTGGGTATTGAAAGCTGTGCCATTTATTCTCAAGTTAAAACCCAAAGATAACGGGATTCCCTTAACCATTTCATGAGCTTGATCATGCGTGAATTGTTTTGACTGTATATTAACCAATGCAATAGCGATCGCAATTGGCTCAATGTAGTTCAGTTAAGAAAGTTCCTCTGTGAAGGCAAGGGAACAGTTACGAAAAAACAGGCTGATTTCAACTGTATTGGTTTATCGCCCAGAGGCACAGGAAATTAGTACAATTTTTGGATACTGGAGTTTTCAGGAGAAAAAAGATTTGAGCCGAAGTCTACTATTTCTGGACTGATCTGCTAGTCATAGCAATAGGCGAAACTATTGGCATCTCTCGAACGGGGTACAACTTGGTTTGGAAATTTGGAATTCAGAAGGCTCAGTTGGCAGGACGCTCCTGCCAACTGAGCCTTCTGAATAAATTTTCTTAGCACTGACCTTGAGTTCATTAATCATTGTGTGCGTGTTCAAACTCGTAAACGTAAAATAGGCGACTAAATTTATCAAGCAAGTATCCTAGAAGTAGAAATAATGTTGCACCCCCAAGCGCCCACCAGAATCCTGTATGAGGAAAAATCGTTAAAAGTGATGCAGGTATTTGGTTTGCAGATGCTAATGCAGCTTTTACCGCTATGGCTCTTGCATCCAGAATTACAGCAACACATAAGCATAATATAGATAACCCGTAAGCCAACACCCGTAGACGTTTAATATTTTTCAAAGCATCTTTGCAAGCTTGGCAATGTTGGGTATGAGTTGTCCAGACATCAAAAAGCTTTTGTTTGTCTAATTCGGGCAAGGGAAGATCGGTATTACACCCTGAAGCCCAAGGAATACTACCTCCAGCTTTTTTCTCCAACCACTGGCGAAATGCAATGACCATTTTATCTTGAGGATTGGGTGTATAAACTGCGTTCACCCATTGGCCCTTTTGATGTTTAGCTAGAATCTTCTGTTGATAATGAAGAAATACTAAGTCTTGGTGTAAGAACAAGGATGACAAAACATGGCCTAGCCAAGCTGGCATTGGTAGTCCAAAGACTCCTAATCCTTTAGGTGTCTTACCCATCTCGTTCTTAACTAAGACCTGGCAGCCAATATGACGACACCACCCTGGGCGTGTAGGGCTAGCATACAATGCCAAGATCAGCTTACCACCATCGCGTGAAGTAGAAACAATCCTCATCTGACAAGGTGGTTGGAAGTCGTGAATTGCTTGCTCAATCGTGGGCGCAGTCGGTGTAATTTCAAAAGAAAATCCTTCTTGAGTAGACATTTCCTTGATGCAAAGCATATCGTAGTAATTAGCATCTTTATACCGATTGCCAACTATACCGTGGTGGGAAACAGGGACATGGGCTGGGTCAGCTACATTCTCCATGAAAAAGTCCCATCCATAGGGTAGGTCACGTATATTCCAAAATAGATGAACTACTGTGTCGGAGTTTTCTTCGAGTTCTGGAATAATTCGTGGTGTCCTCAATTGACTTTCAAGCTGTCCTTCAGAACCAGACTCAGCCCAAACCCACAATAAACCCTGCCGTTCTTGTGTTGGATAACTAATTGCAGATGACTTTGAATTTGAGCAGTGTTTAGAGGATGTCTGCTGATCTTTCGACTGGGGAATGCTCACACAGTTTCCCTGCGAATCAAAACGCCAAGCATGATAAGCACATAAAAGTGTGCCATCAGACTCAACACGCCCTTCTGAAAGAGGAGCTAGTCGATGTGGGCAACAATCTTCAAAGCAAGACCATTTACTCAAACTGTCTCGCCACAAGACTAAATCTTTTCCTAATAACTGTATTGCATGTGGGCGAGATGGATCTAGAAAATCCACAACTGCTACAGGATACCACTGCTTTTTCCATTGAAATACTTCTTCTTTGTTTTGATTCAATGGAATGCTTGCGTTATCCATATTCCCTTGAAAATCTATTTTAGTGGTCATGTGTGTTCTTTTATGTTTTTGAACTAATAAAGTTAGAGCTGTTTAATATTTAATATAGTTGCAATTCCAGGTATGCTCTTTTCTACTTAAAAAACTTTTTTCGCTTGCTTGATGGCATAAAAACTATGTATCCCCTCAAACACCCCTTCAGGAGACAGTTGCTCAAAACGACAGCAGGTAATTTTATCTCTAAACTAGTGCTGATGTACTATAAAATTGATATTGTATTTACTTCCTTGAAAATGCTGTGAAAAGCAAGACTGTTTGTGGTGGAGCTACCCTTGGGACAAGAATCTGTCGCTAGAACTAGGAAAATAGTTCACGTAGATATGGATGCCTTCTACGCATCGGTGGAACAGAGGGATAACCCTAGCTACCGAGGCAAACCGTTAGTTGTCGGTGGCAGCCCGAATCAGCGAGGCGTAGTTGCAGCAGCCAGTTATGAAGCTAGAAAATTTGGTATTCACTCAGCAATGCCTTCAATAACAGCGATCGCTAAATGCCCTGGACTTATTTTTGTCAGACCGAGATTCGACGTTTACCGAGAGGTTTCCGCAGCAATCCACGCCATATTCAAACACTACAGTGATTTAGTGGAAGGAGTTGCACTAGATGAAGCATATTTGGACGTTACTGAGAACAAGCAGAATATCACCTACGCTTCTACGATCGCAAGACACATCAAAACTGCAATTTTCCAGGAAACGAAATTGACGGCAACCGCAGGTGTGTCAATTAACAAGTTTCTTGCAAAAATGGCATCAGGCCAGAATAAACCCAATGGACTAACGGTGATTTTACCGGAGGATGCGATCGCATTTGTAGAACAGCTAGCGATTGAAAAATTCCACGGTATAGGAGAAGTTACGGCGGCGAAGATGCACTCACTTGGCATTCATACTGGCGCAGATTTGAAGGGGCGATCGCTGACTGACCTAACACACCACTTTGGTAAAGCTGGTCAGTATTACTACAAAATTGCCAGGGCAGAGGATGATCGCCCAGTTGAGGCGAATCGGGTTCGTAAGTCGATTGGTGCAGAAACCTCGTTTGCACAAGACTTAAGCGATATCAGCCAAATGTTACAAGAACTCGAACAAATTGCCCTTTCTTGTGAGCAACGGTTAGAGCAGAATGAAACGCGAGGTCGCACATTAACCCTGAAAGTCAAGTTTTCTGACTATCATCAGATAACGCGCAGTAAGACAATGCTTGCTCCCATCAGTGAACTCTCTACGATTTTTGAGATAGCCAAAACAGTGTTTTTATCAATTGACCTGGAGAATCGGAGCATCAGGTTGTTGGGGATTTCGTTGTCTAACCTTGATAATGCCAAACAGTCACAAGCGATTCAATTGCCATTATTTCAGAATGGGAACATCATATTTTAGCGTAGATGTAGTCTGTGAAGGTAATTTAGCATGATATATATATTAATTTTTATTCAGTCAGAGCTTAATTTACTCACAGAAATTATCAACTCTCAACTCGCGCCATACATCAGACGGTTGCCACCCGGAGTTACCCACAGAGGGTAGGGGGCGATAGTGTTCAGAAATGTATTCGGATTCGGAAACGTAGTCTTCAATGTACACAGGTGGATTGGGTTCAATTACTGTTTCAGGAATATTTTGGCTCTCAGGCATCTCAATGGGTTCAGTCGGTGGTGGGGTTATTTCTGTTTTCTTGCGAACTGGGTTAGAGGTTTTTTTGATGAGTCGTTTCATATCTATAGGAATCATTCGGCTCTCCACAAAGAACGGATATCCCAGAATACAGGAAGTTATCAGCGAATCAGAGACATTTTGCCAGAAAGTTGTATGGGTGAGGATTGCTTGCTTTTTGGGCACGTGATCGGAGCGTGATGCCGAATAGCCCGCCGTAGAGATGGATTTAACTATAGTTATGATGGTCGGTTCGCATATCGAAAAATATTTGCCGACCAATGGTCGGCAAATAGGTGATAAAATCAATACTGAAGAAATACTCGCTATATTCCAGATACCTGCAATCACACATTTTGAATCAAAATTACTGTTTGGGTTGTACAACTGGAATTGTAATAATAAGTTCTGCTCCCCCTTCAAGAGAAGAAACACACTCTAACGAACCACCATGCCGCTCGGTAATAATCTGATAGCTAATCGATAAACCTAAACCAGTACCTTTCCCCACATCTTTGGTAGTAAAAAAAGGATCAAATAACTTGGTTCTTCAGTACTTACTATGCCAAATTGTTAGCTATATCTGTAAAATAAGATTAAGAATTGCATTAAAACTTTACTAAACGCATTGCAATCATT